>JBLHGU010000012.1:0-53017 GCA_047615875.1 Parasphingorhabdus sp. | reverse complement strand
TAGTTGAAGACAATGCTTATAAGTCGTTAGCAGATAGAAAAAAGGTCGACCGTGTAGTTCCTGGTGGATGCAATATTTGCTTTAACGGCTGCCCGGTCAAGTTTCACTTAAGTGGTAATGACGTCGTCAATATTTATGGCAATGAGGAAGACCCGGTTTTTCAGGGTCGAATCTGCCCCAAATCACAGATGACATTGCAGTTATATAAGAACCCCCACAGATTGCTTAATCCACTCAAGCAGTGTGGCGAACGCGGCAGTGATAACTTTAAGGAGATAAGCTGGGATCAGGCGCTGGATGAGATTGCTGCGAAGCTTACTAAGGTGCGTGATCAATATGGTAGTGAAGCACTGGCCATACAGTCTGGTTCTCGCACTGGCACACTAAACCTTATCGGAATCATACCGTTATTTACACAGCTTTGGGGTACGCCACATTTCGTAACAACCGAGCCATATTGCAGCATCAGCAAGAGTGTTGCACTAAAGCTAACTCAGGGCAGCGGTACCATGGCCAGCATCTATACCGAAGAGGATATCGGTAGTGCTGAAGCCTTTATTTATATTGGCGATAACCAGGCTGAAACGCGACCGGTTAACTTTGGTATGTTGAATGACTGGCGTCTGCGCAGTGGCGGCAAGATGATTGTTGTTGACCCACGTCAGACAGTTACCGCCAGCAAAGCAGATGTCTGGTTGCCCATTCGTTCCGGTACTGATATGGCACTGGGCCTGGCACTAATTCACTATCTATTTAAACATGATTTATACGACAAGGAGTTTTGCGAACGCTGGGTGGAAGGTTGGCAGCAGTGGCGCGAGTTTATCAATGAAAAGAATTATGACCTCGACTGGGCAACGCGAATAACTGACCTAAGTGCGGAGCAGATAAAGCATCTAGCCCACACTATTGCCGAAGCCAATGGCTGTATGATTTTCTTAAGTCGTGGCATTAATCAGCATAGCAATGCCACACAAACTAATCGCGTGTTTATGTTCGTAGCCGCTATGACCGGTAACTGGGGTCGACGTGGCGGTGGTTACTTCAATGTGACATCGGAACTCGATTGGGTTCGACCGTCTGTGCCGGAACATCGTAAACCGGCTACCAGAGAGTCAGTAGGTGCCAACCCGGCCCTCTGGTTTGATGCCATGTTGGACAGCACGCCCTATCCAATACGTGCTTTGATCACCAGTAACAACCCACTAATGCACTGGCCTAATCAGAAGCGCGCTCGGCAGGCAGTGAACTGCCTAGATCTGGTGGTGCATCTGGAGCTTTTTAAAAACGCCACTTCGAAATATTCTGACTACGTGCTGCCTATGGCAAGTGGTATAGAAAAGGGCGGTACGACACGATTTGCCGAGGATCGACGAGTGGTTTGGAATGATCGATTGATAGACCCACCAGGTCAGGCTCATTCGGATCACTGGTTCTGGATAGAACTGGGTAAACGCTTTGGTTACAACGATGTGCTAAAGGATGACTATAAAGATCCAAGAAAGATCTGGGATGAGTTGCTGGTGCCACAGAATCCTATTCTTAAAGGTGCAGATATCAATTACCTCACCAGCCTGCCAAACCGCAGTGTTCGTTTGCCTCGCTTCGATACAGCTCTTGGTGAAGATGATCCACTCTATGTGACTGAAAATCAGAAAAAGTACCCGAGTGAAAATTATCGCTACTCAACACCCAGTGGCAAACTTGAATTCTGGACTGAGGCATTACATAACCAGTTTTCAGCTATAGGTATGTCAGCTTTGCCAGAGTTCTATAGCGAGTCCGAGCAACTCATTGACTTGCCGCATATAAAATATGACGACAAGCCACAGATATCCAGTTTTTTCAACGAAGATACTTATGCAACCACTGGTCATATAACAACGGCCCCGAACAAGCGATCTGAACAATATGACACCGAGCTGGTGACAGGTAGACCACCTGCACCACACTTTCATGCCTGGACCCATTACTTTTGGCAGGCTCAGGAAATGTGGCCAGAACTGTATTGTCAGATTCATCCAGAAAAGGCGGCAGCGCTGGGGTTGTCAGATGGTGATCAGGTTCGAGTTGAAACCGAAAATGGTTCAATTAAAGCACGCTCATGGATTCATCGCGGCATACGACCCGCCAGTGTATTTATACCCATAGGGTGGGATGAAATGCAGCCATTTCATCCTGCTTCCAGTGTTAATCACTTAACTGGAATAAAGCTGGATCCGGTTTCTCAGCAGGCCAATCTTAAGACTCATCTATGTAGAGTCACAAAGGCTTAGAAGTTTAGAATGCCGTGATGGTTAATTGTATTTGCACAAAGTTGTCAATATTAGAAATAGGCACCTTCGCTGTGGGTTGCACTACATTTACAGATTGCTATATCGGTATAACTAAACAGTTCGCCACATTCATCACAACGTAGTAGACGATTATTAAATTTGCCATCGGTCAACATAGAAGTCCAGCCGCCGGAAGCCAGGCCATGTTTTGCAAACATAGCTTGCATGGCTGTTTTGTGAGCCTCTCCTTGTACAGCCTGTTTAGCGGACTCCATGTTTTCCCAGGCAGTAAGAGTAATGCCATGGCCATCGTTACTCAGGGTCGTCGTCGATGAAATAAATCCTGGCATGCCAACGATTTCCTGAATAATAGCCCGGGTCAGTGTGCGCAATTCATCCTGTTGCTCTGGACTTACCTTAATCTGCGTAACTCCAAATACACCAGGTTGGGCTTTACTACCAAGGGTGGTGTAAGTGGATGTTCCGAAATTAACTGGACCAAGAGATTTTGGCTGAATCGAAATTTGCAGATCGAGTTGTTCAATCATCGTGGCGCTGTTGAAATAGCCATGCACGCTAGTAATTTTGCCATTTTTGCAGCGCAAAATATCCATGCCGGGTAGTGCGATTTCTTTACCCGTTGGCGGCAGACCATTGAATGAACCTGCATTTGTTCCGCGCATAATCCATTCGAATGTACAGGTCTGATCGTCGGCTTGTTGCATACTGACAGTTTCGAAATTCAGATCCGGAAATGCTGCAATTAGATCTCCAACATAGTTGGCCAGAGCAGCTCCTGATAGTTTCGCTTTTACAACGGGGTCTGTGTAATATCCATCGTTAGAAAATAAGTCCGACAGTCCTGCCAGGTCGTGAGTGTTCCAGGCATTTAAGTACAATTCGGCCAGGTTTAGTGATGCCATGTTGTCAGGCTCAAGTGGTTGAAACGGTCAGGGATCTACTTTCGAGACCTCAATATGGCCCTATTATGAAATAAGCTCAGGTATTTGCAACTCATCTGTGATAACTCGAAAGATTTCTTTATAACCAATGATTGAAAATTGAGGACTTGATTGTATGTCGAAGACCCGTGGAGCCGATAAACTGGTTCGTCATCTTGCCGAAATCGGTGTTACACATATTTTTAGCCTGTCCGGCAATCAAATAATGCCGGTATACGATGCGTGTATTGATGCAGGAATTAGAATTATTCATACCCGCCACGAGGCTTCAGCTGTTTTTATGGCGGATGCCTGGGCGCAACTTACCGGTCAGACAGGCATAGCGCTGGTGACGGCAGCACCAGGGTTCGGTAATGCTCTGGGTGCATTATATTCAGCAAAATGTGCAGAGAGTCCGGTGTTATTACTTAGTGGGGATTCTCCAGTCGGGCAGGATGGTCAAGGTGCCTTTCAGGAGCTTGATCAAGTCTCAATCTCCAGTACTCTGACCAAGTATTCTCATCGCGTAATGGGTTCAGAAGTGATTGTCGATGACCTGCGCAGATGCATTGAATTGGCACAAGCCGCTCGACCAGGTCCGGTGCATATGGCGCTACCTTTTGACGTATTAAATCAGCGACTGGCCGAGGAAGACAATGGAATACCACGCGAGTTGCTATTGCCAGAATCCGATTACACTGAGTTAGCAAGTGTTATTGCAGAGAAAATTCAGTCTGCACAGAGACCGTTGATTCTTACTGGCCCGAATATGTCTGCTACCAGACGTGGCGAATTGCCCGCGCAACTTTCCCGGAACCTGCATACAGCCGTAGTTTGTATGGAGAGCCCAAGAGGAATGAATGATCCCTCGCTGGGAGATTTCGCCCAGTGCTTAGCAGGCGCCGACCTGGTAGTAACTCTTGGTAAACAGATAGACTTTACGCTGAAGTTTGGCAGCACTCCGTCCTTCAATGCCAATTGTGAAGTGATCGTGATTGACCCGGAAAATCGACTAGTGCAACAGTCCAAACAGACTCTAGGCGATCGCTGTGTGATAGCTGAACAAGCAGATATTATTCAATTGGCTGAGTTTCTTAGTCAAACGAGTTGCCCGGCTAGTGACTTTCGCGAAAACTGGCGGCAGAAGGTCGCTAGTGCAATCTCTGCTCGTGTCGCTGCACCTTTGCCAGTAGACAACGATATAGCCATTCATCCAGCCACATTGTGCAGCGCAGTTGACCAGGTGTTGGCAAGGCAGCCGGATTCGATCCTGGTTTGTGATGGTGGAGAGTTTGGACAGTGGGCGCAGGCCTATGTGAGTGCGCCGAAGCGGATTATCAATGGCATATCAGGCGCTATTGGTGGCGGCATCTGCTACGCATTGGCAGCCAAGGTTTGCCAGCCTGATGCAGTGGTGGTTGCCCTGATGGGTGATGGCACTGTAGGTTTCCACCTGGCTGAATTTGAAACGGCGTTACGCAACAACGCGCCTTTTATTGTTGTTATTGGACACGATGCGCAGTGGAATGCTGAAGTGCAGATTCAAAAACGTGACTATGGTGATGACAGGCAGATTGGTTGTGAACTGTTGGAAACCCGTTATGACCTGGTGGCCCAGGGCATGGGATGTTATGGCGAGCTGGTGGAAAAAGCAGAGGATATAGAGCCAGCTCTTGAGCGTGCCATAGCCAGTGGTTTACCCGCCTGCATCAATGTTCGTATTCATGGGCTGTCGGCGCCCTCCGCGCCCGGGCACTAATGAGTGTAAGACGATTTAGAACCCTGTTGGCAATAGCTGAATTGGGCACTTTCGTCGACGCAGCCAGGCAAATTCATCTAACCCCGGCTGCGGTAAGCCAGCAAATGAAGTCACTGGAGGATGAGCTGGGCATTACTCTTTTTGATCGTAGTAAGCGCCCACCGATACTCAATCCAGCAGCTTATGCGCTGGTGCCAAAAGCAAAAGCGATGGTGAAGTCCTATGATGAACTGGTACCCGGCTTGAATGCCGGAGTTAATCAGACCGAGACCCTTTCCATAGGGGCTGTACCGACAACAATGACCGGACTAATGCCACGGGCACTAAAGGCCATGCGTGACGCCGATGTAAATTTACACATTCGGTTATACCCCGGTTTATCGGAAGATCTCTATCAACAGGTTGATCGTGGTTTGATGGATGCAGCAATCATTAGTCAACCAGCTAATATATTAAGTCATATGCACTGGTGGCCGTTTGCGGAGGAACCTTTTGTGTTGCTGGCTTCTGAGGACTTACTATCCGATGATCCTGCTGAGTTGTTAGCGTCACAGCCATTTATTCGATTTACACGACGCGCCTGGGTTGGGCGCATGATTGATGACTGGCTAATTAAAACAAAGGCCAATGTTCGCGAGGTGATGGAGCTGGATACGTTAGAGTCTATCGCAGTAATGGTATGGAATAATCTGGGTGTATCCATCATTCCACAAAGTTGTTGTGAGTCACCACAGACTTTACCTCTAAAACGTATTCCCTTAACCCACGTTTCGCCGCGCATTCTTGGCTTGTTATTTCGCCGTGAAACCAGTCGCTACCAACCCATTCGGTTATTAAACGCAGAACTTGTCAGGCTAGTTGATCCGTTAAACTGATTTTCTACGATAAAGTATATAAAGAACCGGTAGTGAGCCGATGACACAGGCGATACCTGAGGCGATAGTGGTTGTCGGAAGTCCGGCAGATGTAGAAACAATACCAAGAACCAGGCCGCCAACAGCGGTGCCTCCAAAACCTACCACACCCCACAGACTCATTACTCTGCCGCGATAATCTTCCTCAACCATCAGCTGCAACATGGTTTGTGTGCCAACGCCACAAAGCGTAATGCTAAAGCCCATCAACACAACAGTAACAAGTGCAAAATTAAAGTTTGGGCTCATGCCGAACGCAACAATAAGAAAACCCAGACTAGCCAACGACCAGCCGACTAACTTTTCCGAACTCAAATAGGAAAGCAGCAAGCCAGCAAAAATAGCACCCAGGCCTGCCGCAGCTGTCATCATGGCAAGCCCAATACTACCTTTCTCGAACAAGCCATCTGCAAATGCCGGTAGCAACTCAAGAATGCCACGACCAAAAAGCGAGATTACCGCGGAGAGAAACAGAAACAAAATAATTTCTCTTTGCCTTAGAACGTACTTAAAGCCCTGGGTTAAACCATGCAGTCCGCGTTGAGTAACCTGGTCGACCTTGCGCTGCCGAAATTCGAGTCTGGGCAAAATTAGAATTAGCGGAATCGTGAGTAATGCGCATAGTGCCAAAGCGCTGGCAACTCCAAACCAAGCGATCATAAAGCCTGCCAGGGCAGGACCAGTTAGCCGAGATATATTAAAGATAATTGCCGTGGTAGCCACTGCACTTGATATTTCTTTTTGTTTTACCAATGCTGGAACCATGGCCATTCGCAAGGGACTATAGGCGCTGGTAATTAGACCTGTAACGCCGGCAAAAAAGCACAACACCCAGATTGTCGTTAAATTGTTGTAAGTAACAATCGCCAACGCAGCCAAACTGAAAACTGCAAAAAACAGTATGCGCTGAGCAGTTTTCTGGCGATTAATATGATCAGCCATAACGCCAAAAAATGGTCCGAATATCACGACTGGAAAAAACAGCAAAAAGGCAATCACACCCACCCAAAATTCGGATTCTGTCAGTTGCCAGGACAACCAGCCGAAACACAGGCGCTGCACCCAGAAGCTCATGGTGTTGAACAAGCTGCCGATAGCGTAACGCGCGAAGTTAGGGTTTTTTAGGGCAAGAGGCAGCAAAGTAAAGAGTTACGCGAATGGGAAGTTAAGTGATTTATGGAATCTCTGCGCCAGGAGTAGTCGGTTGTAGTGTTTTCAGCAGAACCGGATAACATTTGACCTGAACAGGATTTTATCCGAGGCTAATGTTACAGGAGACCAGTTAAAGGCGAGCTTGGTGTCCGCCTGGGAAGTGTAAGTTATTTGATAAACCAGGAACTGTCGGGATTCTGATTACAGGAAGTCTTGCGTCCATCATTAAAATGGCACTCCCCCATAACCGCAAGATCACCGGAGTAGCTGCCAGAAAATCGAGTACCATCCGCCCACTGAAAAGCCCCTGTCCCATTTTTCTGGTCATACTTAAACTGACCTATATACAGGTTACCACTCTTCGCAAATAAAAACTTGCCAACGCCGTGGCGATCTCCACTATCAAATTGGCCTTCATAAGTATTTCCGGAAGCGAAAAAATAGAAAACACCGTTGCCATGCTTAAAACCGTTTCTAAAATCGCCAATATAACGATTTCCATTGGCGTATTGATAAAACCCCTTTCCTTGTTTTCTACCTTTAATCATGAGACCTTCATATCGGTCCGAAAGACGTTCATCATCCTCGGCTTTCCATGTCCAGATGCTAATACCATATCCACTCGCTTTGCCATTAACACATGAACCACTCCAGCTAACGGTTTCTTCTGCAAAGGTGTTGTCGTTCCAAATGCCGCATTCCTCAATGGATAATTGCCAATCGGCCACTGTTATTTGGGAATAGGTTAAAGCTAGAATAAGTATGGCGCCTGTAATGTTCCGAGAGTTAACTTTCATTTTCTACTCTGTAACTTATCTTCAAATAAGTGTCGCCTGGTCAAAATAGGCTGGACCTTTCCTGCATGGAACTTAATCTCGATAGCACGATGTCCACCAAAAAGGAGCACTATTGTACCCTGTTCGAGTACAGGAATTTATTCCAAATTGAGACTGAAATGAGAACCGATTTGTGTTCAGGCTGGAGCTAGTAATTAGCAGAGCCAAGGAAGGTTTTTGTTCCTGTATTTTTATCTGTAACTATCAGTATTCTTTCCCCCGCTAGTTTGCCAGAAGAAAACGCTGTTGCCACCATTCTGTTTTGCCTGATAAAGAGCCTGGTCGGCGCGTTTTAGGTGTAGTTCTTTATTAGTCGCAGGTCGTTTTATATTGGTACAGCCAATACTTACTGTGCCCTTGTTTGGACTAATGTCGAAATTCACACTGATTGCTTCAATGTCCTTGCGAATTTTTTCAGCCACGTATCGGGTTTTATGGGAATTACAATTTTCCAGAAGAACAACAAATTCATCACCGCCCAATCGACCAGCTAAGTCATTGAGTCTTATATTGGATTTAAGAATCTCGGCAACTTGAATCAGGTATTGATCACCAAATAAATGCCCACCTTCATCATTAATGTTTTTGAACTGATCAATATCCAGATATAAAAGGCCATAGGCGAGGTCTGCATTGTCAGCTCGCGCCAAAGAGCGGTCCAGAGCGATGTATATGGCTTTACGATTAGAAAGCCCAGTTAGTTCATCATGATGAGCCGCAAACAGAATTTCCTTTTCCTGACGCCTTGATTCTGTAATATCTGTCAAAGTTATGACAACACCGTTGATATGATTGTTTTTGTCTTTGATTGGAGATAGCGTCACACTGACATTAATGCCACGATCACCCATACGGTTCAATACCGCGTCTTTGCCGAACCGAGTGGCTTGCCCATCTTCAAGGCATTTCTGAATACCAAGATCCAGACTATGATTATCCTCAGCGTGAGTTAATGTCAGGATGTCTACTACGGCACAGCCTTTTGCCATGTCGGCATTGGTGCTTAACAGACGTTCTGCTGAAAGGTTGATGAAGATAATCCGACCAAATTCATCGGTGCTTATAACACCATCAACAATGGCCTCGAGTGTTACTTCGAGACGAAGCTTCTGGTCGGACAGTTCTTGCTCCAGGCGCTTCTGTTGGGCTGATTGGCGTTCTAGCTCCAGTATGGTTTTAGAAAGTTGCAGGGTACGATCTCTGACAACCTCTTCCAGTTTACCCTTTGAAGCCTGCAGGTCAGCCTGCAATTGATAGGTCAGTGTGAAGTCTGAAGCAGTGATGATCATGCCAGTGTCAGGCAGGCTGGCGACCTCCATAAGGAGGATGCGATTGCCAGCATTCTGCGTCCACATACTGGCATGGGGCTCAGGTGCGCCAGCAATATTGTATGTCAGTGCATGCTCAGTAGATTCGGAAGGCGCTTGAATTTCGATCGGAAAAGTGGCAATTTCGTTCAAGACATCGAAATTGATCTTGAGATATATCTGTGACAGATCAATGTCGAAAAATTCCAGGAAGGTCCTGTTCCATAGTGTTACCTCTTTGTTGCCATTAACGACGCAAATGCCGTGATCTAGATGGTTGAGGTTTCGAACGAGATTCAGATGCTGATCAGGAGAAATGCGCCACGCTCGGGGATAGCTGAGGAGCAACACTCGGTCTACATTAGAACCAGCTGCTGAGAAGGGCAGTACCAGTCTGTCCCAGTATTCCACTGCAACCATTGATGCTGCAGTGGCCCTACAATAAACCGGTACCTTTTCGTTAAGAATCGAGCCAAGCAGTTCGAAATAGTGTTGTGAGATTGAAATGGGCAGTTTTGATACATGACTCCCAGTCATGTTCTGACCAAAATGCAAAGCGATATTTACGCCGTGGTGCAGGTAGTGATAATTCCCGCCACTATCGATTACCCGGAGCAATATGGAATCAGCCCAAAATCGTTCTAATAGCTCCTGATTAAGGTCAGTCAGGTCCGGCAGCGAGTTGCCCAGGCGAGCGTATGCCTTTCGCCAGTCGCGTAAAATTAAACGCATTGGCTCTAGCGGTAAACGATGCGCTACAGGATTCTCAACATGTTTGAGTATCTCAAGCTGGCCATTGCTGTCAGATTGTTTGGCGATAACTTTCCAACCTTTTGAGAAACGCTGCTTATTATGATCACATTTATTATGTTATTGAGGACTAATGCAAAATGACTTTTGACAATTGTGCTAGCGCCATGAACTGGATTTTGTATTTATACATGTAAGATAAGTGGGAAATCTAATTTAAATTCAATTGCTTACATGACTAAATTTATATATTTCTGTATAAACTCGGTTGATTCGAACAATTTAGGCTAACCGCAGCCCAAACTCGAAATAAGCAATTTCTAGCCTTAAAATGCTCGGCTATAAAAAAATTCCATGAGTATGAAAAAGAAATGAGTGATCCAGATTTTGAACAGTGGCAGGTGATTCTGGTCGCGGTTTCTGCACTATTTGCAGGTGGTTTTGTAAAGGGCGCTATTGGCTTTGGACTTCCACTGGTAGTAACGCCGATATTGATTATATTTTTTCCTTTGCCCCAGGTTATTAGTCTAATTTTCCTGTCAGTGCTGGTTTCTAATATTCAACAAATTTGGTTAACCAGAAAAGTGTTTGCTGTTTTTGGAAAAATTAGCGGCCTGGTTATAACCAACGCTATTGTGCTGGTGTCAGTCAGCGGAGTATTGGTGTCGCTGGACGGAAATGCTATTCGGTTATTAATAGGAGTGCTAATCATCGTTCACGTTCTGGTAGCCGACCGATCTGTTAAATATCGGATACCAGCAGGCAAAGAAGTTCTGTTAGGAGCCTCCGTTGGAGGTGTTTCAGGGCTGCTTGGTAGTGTAACTAGTATTTTTGCATTTCCCTCCATTCAGTTTCTTTACACTTTAAGGTTAACTTCAGACCAGTTTGTATTCGCCTCAGGTTGTTTGATGATTAGCGGCTTTACGTCAATTTGGCTAGGTATTTCTCTGGGGGGGTTTCCGGTCGGTTCGCAGCTTGAAGGTTCACTATACGCAATTATTCCTACGGTTATAGGTATGTTGTTAGGTAACCGCGCCCGGCAAAGATTAAGTTTTCAACGATTCCGAGTATTAATTAAATTTCTGCTTGGGATGATAGGCATTAACCTTATCATTCAGGGTGTCAGACATTTTCTTCTGGTTTAGAACCCTTTGTATAAATTGGGTATTGAAACTGATAGTCGATTGTTCAGATGCAATTTTATTTTCGCTAGAGAATTTTAGGCTATGAAAAGTAACGAGAATAAACAAACAAAATCCAGTGCGGCTGACTATGGTCAAAATGTGGTGCCCCGAGTCGAACTGAAGCAATTGCTAAGGAAAAGTGATTGGCGCGGCGGCAGGCAGCTTTCACTTCACCTGGTGTTTATCTGCGCAACAGCAGCTTTGGTTAACTATACGCAGAACTCATGGTTAATCTGGTCTGCAATGTTGATACATGGATGTGGACTGGTATTCCTATTTGCCCCACTTCACGAAACTATTCATCGAACGGCTTTCCAACAGCGTAAGGTGAATGATGTGGTTGCGTTTGGTATTGGACTGGTACTATTTTTGGGTGCAAATCACTTCCGGCGATTTCACTTCGATCATCATCGCTATACCCAGGATCCGCGGCGAGACCCTGAGCTGGCAGGCAAGAATGTATCAAGTATGGCGAACTACTTACTGTATCTATCTGGCATCCTTTTCTGGAAGGGTGCATTCACTACGTTGATTAATTGCGCCTTGGGTAAAGCAGACTCAAGTTATATTACCGCAGTGAGCAAAACGGGTATCATCAAGGAAGCAAGAATCTTGCTGCTGGTTTATGGGGTGTTATTTTTATCCGGTATTGTTGATCAACGGGCACTATTAATCTATTGGCTAATACCTATGGTATTGGCACAACCCTTTTGGCGTGGTTGGTTGCTTGCAGAGCATACTGGGTGCGAACAAAGCTCTGATATGTACGCTAACACACGCACAACTTTTACCAATCCATTAACTCAGTTTTTTCTCTGGAATATGCCTTTCCACGTCGAGCATCACGCTTACCCGGCAGTGCCTTTTTATCAACTGCCCGCATTGCATAAACTGATAAAAACCAGAATATTATATAGTGAGCCGGGATACCTGAGTTTTCATCGTCGCCAGGCGGCACAATTGAAAAATAGTTCATGACGGATTGATAGATTGCCGCAGCGAAATATTTCACATGCATTTTATTGCATTAGCGCCATCAGTCGACCAGACGGGTGAAAAATGTAAGTCAGATAAGGTAGGATCGCTGCATGAGTATTGCTAATAACAGTCTGGATCACCTTCACGCTATAGTTTCCATTCGATCACTGGTGCCTGACAATGCCGCAACTGCTGGTACTCTCGGTACCGTACGCGAAGGTGTGGGCGTGCGGATAAATGCGGACGGACTGATCGCCACTATCGGCTACCTGTGCCTTGAAGCGAGCGAAATATGGATTACTGGTAGCAATCAGCAGACTGTCCTCGGCTACATTGTTGCGCAGGATTTTGAGTCGGGAATTGCACTGTTGTTGCCAAGTGTCGAATTAGGGCAACAATATTTACCACTTGGAAAGTTGACGTCAGGTGAAAAAGGGCAGGATTTGCGGATTCTGAATGGTTTCGATCTGCCACCTTTTGATTGCCGATTGTTATCAATCAGTGAATTTTCTGGTCGATGGGAATACCTGATTGAATCAGCACTGTATACTCTGCCGGCCTGTGATAACTGGGGCGGTGCAGCATTGCTAGATGACCAGCATAATGTGGTTGGTATCGGCTCACTGTTCTTGCAATTTCCATCCAGCTCAGAAAAGCCGGTGTATGGCAATCTGTTCGTGCCAACTGAGCTTTTGCTACCACATCTGGAATCTCTAATAGCCAGCGGGCGACGAAAAACGCCACCTCGACCATGGATCGGAGCGTTTGTTGATGAGGTTGGCAGTGGACTTGAAGTGGTTGGTTTGTATACCGGTAGCCCTGCCTCAGATGCGGGATTGGAAACTGGTGACAGGGTGCTAAATTTTGCGGGTGCACCACTAAAAACGTTATCTGGTTTCCTTCGTACGCTCTGGAGTCAGGGTCAGGCTGGCACTGCGATCCCGATTTCTCTTGAACGGGACGGCGAAGTGTATGACACTATTATTTACACTGTTGATCGGGCAGATTTCTTCCAGGAAATCAGTATCGGTGGACTGAACTAGAAATACCTCAATAGAGGTTATTTCTACCAGGGTTTAACTATGGGTTCCCGATATACGTTCGGCGTTATGCTTGCATTGGCAGGTGGGCTTTGTCTTAGCACTGCCGGTGTGCTTCTAAGGCACATTGAATCAGCAGATGGCTGGCAAATACTCTTCTTTCGTGCTGTGGGATTTTGCATCACTATTTTTCTTGTGGTTCTCTACCGCAATGGTCGTAATACCGCCAGGGTATTTGTTGCTGTGGGTGGCAGAGGAGTGGTCGCCGCCATAGTTCTGGGGCTGGGATCTGTCGCTTATATTTATGCCATTCTATTAACCAGCGTCGCCAATGCGGTGTTTATTATTGGCACATCGCCGCTTTGGACGGCGTTACTTGCCTGGATATTTCTTAAAGAACGAGCAAGCACCCTCAGTCTTATCGCAATGTTTCTGGCACTGGCTGGTATCGGCCTGATGTTTCAGGATGGCATTAATAGTGGCAGCCTGACAGGTGCCATCATCGCACTCGGTGTGGCCTTGAGTTATGCGGTATATCTGCTAATAGTCAGGGAAGCAAAGGGCATCGATATGTCTCCTGTGATTAGTATATGCGGTCTTTTTACTGCGCTACTGGCGTATTTTATGGCTGATTCGCTGACTATACCGACAGGTGATCTGGCCATTGCGATATTCCTGGGTGTGGTTCAATTCAGTGGAGGGTTTCTCCTGCTCACCATTTCAGCCCGTTATATACCGGCTGGAGAAGTGGCACTATTTTCTCTCAGCGAGGCGATTCTGGCACCGACCTGGGTTTGGCTAGTGGTTAATGAAACACCAAGTGATCTAACACTGATAGGTGCCGTAATAGTATCGGTTGCCGTAGTCGGCTATAGCTTGATCAGTATTCTCTCAGCGCGACGCGAAAATAATGGCAACTGAAAATCCCTGAGTCAGCAGTTCGATTCTGTCTCTGTTGACCATTAAAATCATAGGTATACGAAATTACTCAAAAATTAGTGGTCACATAACGCCCCGTGTTGTTCTTCAGGCAGTGACTCATTCGTGACTGCAAAGATTCTGACGGCTACAGCTTTACCCTTGAACTGCACCTTGCCAAGCGCCTGCGTAGGCAAGTCATTTCCTAACGCCTGGTGAGTGGCATCATCAATGAGAATGCGGCATTTGGCGACTTTCGTGTGGGTCTCCAGTCGAGCTGCCAGGTTCACTGTATCGCCGACGCAGGTATACGTGGCGCGTTGCTGTGTACCCGCGTAGCCGGCTACGACCTCGCCCGTGGCAATGCCGACGCCGATGCGAATCGGTGATTTGTTTGTCGTGCTGCGATCGAGATTGAATTGCTCAATCATCTCGATCATTTCCAACGACGCAGCCACGGCGCTGGCGGCGCAATCGTCTAACGGAAACGGTGCACCGAACACAGCCATCAAACCGTCGCCAATCATCAGCGTGACCACGCCGCCCTGGCTGCTGATGGCGTCGAACATCAGCATATAATAAGTGTTCAATAACTCAATCGTCTCTTCCGGCGGCTGGCTTTCGCACAGGGGCGTGAAGTCGCGGATGTCGCAGAACATTACTGAGACGTGAACCCGTTTGCCGCCTAATGCGAAACCCGATTGCTGAAGATCCTGCTCGACCTCAGCAGTTGCGAAGCGCCGCACTAGCTCGCGCTGCTCGTCTCGTAGGCGCTTTTTCTCCAAACTGGCATCGATTCGGGCTTTCAACAATACCGAGTTCAATGGCTTGGGCAGATAGTCCTCGGCGCCCAGACCGATGCAACGCACGATATTGTCCATGCCTTCTAGCGATGAGGTGACGATGACCGGAATATCACGCAAGGCGGGGTCGGCCTTTAGCTGCTCGAGAACCGCAAAGCCATCCAGTTCAGGCATTTCGATATCCAGCAGCAATTAGTCAAATGGCTCGCTCCGCAGTTTTTCCAGTGCATCCCGGCCGTTCTCAGCCAACGTGAAACGATGCCCCTCAAGCTCGACGAGGCGAGATAACAACAGACGATTGACCTTGTTATCGTCAACGATCAGCAAGTGGGCGCTGTAGTTAGTCATTGCGTAAATCCTGCAATGCTGTAGACGCACACGCGTACATTGCTTCCAATGCCACCAGGGTGGTTTCATTGCGGACTGTATCGGGATCGAGACCCTTGAGTTCCAAGGCGCGCGCTTGAGCCGCCAATTCCGCGGCACCGAAAATATCGGCGTTGGATTTGAGTGAGTGCGCAGCTTGCCGAAATTGTACCGCGTTGCTGTCAGCACTCGCGCAGCGCAGCGCTGACAGCATGCCAGGTGCCTCCTCGAGAAATGTGTCCACCAGTTCGCATGCAAATTCGAGCCCGGTGGTGTCCTGCAGTTCTTTGTACACAGCGAGATTAATCGGATTTTTGTTCATTGTGGTTCGCCCTCTGGCATATCAAAATTGGTCCCAATCGAGCGTGAAGGGGCAAGCGCCAAAGCCTCGACCAGCCTATCGACTCGGATCGGTTTCGAGATGTAGTCGTCCATACCGGCGGCCAGACAGCTTTCGCGGTCGCCCTGCATAGCATTAGCCGTCATTGCGATGATATGCGGGCGACTGCCGCGCGGCATTGCTGCTGTGATCCGCCGCGATGATTCAAGGCCATCCATCTCGGGCATCTGCACGTCCATCAGCACGACGTCATAGGTCTGGCGCTCGACACTCTCGATAGCCTCAATACCGTTGCTTGCAAGATCGGCGCGATAGCCCATCTGTTGCAACAACCTGAGTGCTAGCTTCTGATTCACAACATTATCCTCCGCTAGCAGGATGCGCAGTGGGTGGTGGGCGGCCATCTCAGGATCCATTTGCGGTTTGCTAGCCTGGGCTGTCACGGTTTTGGTGACGACCTCGCGTGCTAGCAGGCTGATCATTGTATCGAACAGATGCGATTGGTGGAGCGGCTTGGCCAGATAAGCGCCGAAGATACTTTCGTGGTTCTCTGCCTCACGCCGACCGAGCGAGCTGAACAGTATCAGCTGCAGCGTGGAATTGTGCTTGCGAATGCCACGGGCCAACTGCAACCCATTCATCGTGGGCATGTGCATGTCGAGGATCGCGATGTCAAACTCCTCGCCTGCCTTGATCCAGCGCAATGCCTCCTTGGGGAATTCGGTATCTTTCGAGATCATGCCCCATTTTGCCGTCTGTAACTGGAGAATTCGGCGATTGGTTGCGTTGTCGTCGACAACCAGCACCCGTTTGCGCTCCAATTCCAACTGTACGCCAATAAGATCTCGGGCGCGTGTCTCTGGCAAGTTGGCTTTCCCAGCCTGGATTGTGCAGCAGAATAAAGAGCCCTTACCGCGGCCGTCACTGACGACTGTAATGGTGCCGCCCATCAGCTCGGCAAGCCACTTGGAGATGGCGAGGCCAAGGCCAGTGCCGCCATATTTGCGCGTGGTCGATGAATCCGCCTGGCTGAACGACTGGAACAGGCGAGCCATTGCCTCTTTCGTCAGGCCGATGCCGGTGTCGCGCACGGCGAAGCTTAGCTCCGTTTTGTCGCCCGGTAGATCGCCCTCAAACACATAGGCGAGATCGAGTTGTTTCTCGCCAGCTCGCGTGCCGATAAGATCGAGTGCAGACTCGACACAGTCACGCAAATCGAATGGGTGCATTTCGATGTCCATGTGCCCGGCTTCGATTTTCGAGAAATCGAGGATGTCGTTGATGATGCTCAACAGCGCATCACCACTGTCGCGGATGGTGCCCGCGAAGTCACGCTGTTCGTCGTTGAGCGCTGTGTCGAGCAGTAGCCCGCTCATACCGATAACGGCATTCATCGGCGTACGGATTTCGTGGCTCATGGTGGCGAGAAATGAGCTTTTGGCCTCGTTGGCAGCCTCAGCTGCGGCGCGCGCCTCCTGGGTCTTGTTGAACAGCCGTGAATTCTCTATGGCAATCACAGCCTGATCGGCAAACGTCGTGACCAGTTCGATTTCTTTGTTGGAAAATGGCCGGAAAGCCCTGCGATAAAGCACAAAGGCACCGAACGGCTGCCCGTCACGCAGTAACGGCACAGCCAATAGTGTTCTGTATTTGCCGACGATTTGCCCTTCGTCACCATGCCAATGGTGTTCTTCATCTTCGAGGGTGTCCGGGATGTGAATTATCCGTTTTTCTAATGCTGCGCGACCGGGCGATGTACTGCGATGCTGGGTAGGTGGATGTTGTCTGGCGAACCTGGCAAATTCCCCATCAACTTCAGTCGTTGCAGACAGTTGAAAAGCTTTACCTTCAAGTTTCCAAACAAAGGTGTCGTCTGCTTCGCACAATCGCGCCGCAGTCTTGACAATCGTATCGAGAACGGGCTGCAGCGCCGATTGTGAGCGACTGATTACATTTAGAACTTCGCTGATTGCCGTCTGCCATGCCAACGACTCCTTGGTCTCGTTGAGCAGCCGCACGTTCTCGATCGCGATCACCGCCTGGTCGGCGAAGGTCTTGAGCAGCGCGATTTGCCGGGGGGCGAATGGCCCCGCAACGGATCTTATGACGGTGATGACACCGAGCGGGCTCTCTCCGCGCAGCAGTGGCACCGACAGGAGGGCGCGGGCCCCGGTGGCGCTACTTATCTTTTTGGCTTGCGGGTAGTCATCCTGGTCGAATATGTCGGCGAGATGAATGACCTGGCGATCGATCACGGCACGGCCGGTAGGCGTATCCCGATTCGCAGCAATGGGATTGGCGGAAAGGTAGTTTTTCATCTGCGGGCTGGCGGCGGCCGTGGTCGCCAGATGGCACTTGCCGTCCCGAAGTCGGAACACAACCGCGGAATCCGCGTTGCACAGACGGCCGGCAATTGAAGCGATAGTGTCGAATACCGGTTGCACATCATTCGGCGAGCGGGAGATGACGCCGAGCACGTCAGTAGTCGCGGTTTGGTTCTCAAGTGCTTCGCCGAGTTCCGCAGTGCGCTCCTTGACCTTGCGCTCCAGTGTGCCCTGTGATTCGTGGATACTGCCGGCCATAATATTGAAGTGAGATGCGAGCGTACCAATCTCATCACTGTTGCGGATCTCGATGCGTTGCGTAAAATCGCCCTCACCGAATTTGTGCGCGCCGGCTTGCAACTCGGTAATGGGCACGACCATGCGCCGTGCCAATAGCATACCGGCAGCACCGGCCAGGATGACACCGAGGGCTAGCAGAGCAAGCGTCTGATAGATTGCCGACCAGACTGGCTCCATGGTTTCGGTTGTCGGCAACTCCACAAAGACTCTCCAGCCGACCTTGGGAATCTTGGAATAGGCCGACAACACCTCACGACCATCCAATCCTATCCCTGTGACCGCAGGCGTCGAGCGCTGCAGCCACCTATGGCCGATTCGATAGATCAGTGTTGCGCAGCACGAGATCCATGTTCGGATGGGCGAGTAGTCGGCCCTGTGGGTCGGTGATGAAAGCGTAGCCGGTCTGTCCGACTCTGATGGCGGTGATCACGTCCCAGGCGAGTTTGAGGTTGACGTCGGCAATAGTTGCGCCGGGCTTGCGCCCGGTATGAGCTATGCCAATCGTCATATAAGGTTCGGAGCCACGTCGAAACGTGACCGGACCGTAGTAGATCTTGTCCCGAATGCTGCCAACGAAGCGCGGATCGTCGGAAAAATCGATATTCGAGCCGATCGAGTCGGGATCGAGCCGTGATATTTTGAGTTGTTCGTGGCCCGAGCGGTCGATATAAATCAGCTCGGTGATCGCAGACTCCTGCCGTAGCAGGCGGATGAAATCGTAGCGCCGCTGATCAGGGCTAAGGTGGCCCCATTCTGCCTTGGTCGTCCAGCCAAGCTGCCGCTCGATCTCGGAGACAAAGCCGATAACTCGCTCAGCCGCAGCTTTGGCTTTTTCCTGTTGCACCTGAACCGCCTGCACCCGTGCGTCGTGATAGGTGATGAGCATGTCGATCACGCCGTTAATCAGTAGCACGGCTGTGACGAGGCCAAGGAAGGCAACAGCAAATTTCTGTGCAAGCGAGAGTGTCCGACGCTTGCTGTCAGTCTCGATGGGGCTACCCCGCAGCCCTGTGCCCGCGGTCATTCAACGATATCGTCGGCGCGGGCAAGTGTTGTGGGTGAAATGCTAAGGCCGAGCGCCTTCACTGTCTTGAGGTTGATCACGAACTCGAATTTGGTCGGTTGCTGGACCGGCAAATCTGCGGGCTTCTCGCCCTTGAGGATGCGGCCGACATAGCCGTCTGCCTGGCGATACATATCCATGGTATCGGGTCCGTAGCTAATCAGTCCACCTGCCTTGACAAAACCACGACTAAAGACCGTGGTTGGAAGCCTATGGCGTGTTGCCAGGGCCGTGATCTGTGCGCGGCGGGCGCCAAAGAATGGGTTAGGACCTACGACTACGGCACCGGCGTGCCATGCCACGAGAGCCTCGAACGCGGCGTCGATCTCGCTGATGGTTCCGGCGTTGAAGACCCGGAGGTCGAGGTCCAATACGCCAGCGGCCTTGGTTACGTTTTGCACCGTAGCTTGCGCGTCTGAGGGATGCGCCGGATTAACCAACACGGCGATGCGCTCGGTTTGTGGAACGATTTCATGCAGCAGAGACAATCGCTTTCCCACCAGTTGACTGAACTGGATGTGGAATCCCGTGGCGTTTCAGCCGGGTCGATTAAAGCTCTCAACGAGACCGATTTTAACGGGGTCCGCACCTGATGTGAACACGGTCGGTATGGTTTGGGTGGCACTCTTGGCAGCAAGTGCGGCGGGTGGTGACCCGGCCATGATTACCGAGACCCCTTGCCGGACGAGGTCGTCCGCGCGTTCCTGCAACGTCTCGCCCATACTGTGTGCGATCATCATTTTTCCACCCTCGACGAAACCCGCCTCGCTAAGGCCCTTGAGGAAAGCAGCAAAGCGGGGTGAGGAGTCTTTGAGTGGCCGGGCGTTCAGCCAGCCGACAACCTGCACGGCGGTTTGCTGGGCGCGCATAGACAGTGGCCATGTAGCCGCGCAGCGCCAGCCAGAACAATTAAATCTCGTCGTCTCATCAAAATACCTCATCGATGCGGGTAAGCCGGGCACCGAACTGTCGACCGGGCGCCATGGTGGTTTTCAAGTAGTCCGTAGGTATGCAGGGTCGGCTGATAAAGTATAGATCACATTCCACTTAATAGTAATACGTAAAAAATTCGATGCAGTTACGTGAATTATTTTGATACGGATCAAAATTGGTTGAACAGGTGCTGAAATGAGACGATTGCCTATGAAAAACCTGTTCGTATCCAGAAAGTTGATGAATCCCATCCGGATTATCCTGATGGCCTCAATCAAGACGAGCACCCCCGTCACGCTTCCAAAAAACGCCGTATCCATCATCCTAGAATCCTCAGTTGGACGCCATGTAGTGTGCAGTATAGTTGCCGTATGGTAAGGCACAATGACGCGTAATAGCGAGCTATTACAAGGAATTGTAACGCTGCCAAATGGTGAATGGACTGTGCAATACTTGACGTAACGAGCTCACCCAAAAGTTAAACTCAAATCCATCACATAATCCAAACAATTTCAAGAACCTATTGATCACTCGAAGTGGTCAACTGCGGAATCTAGGATCATGCTCAATCAGAGGAAAAAATCCGCCTGTGGTAGTGCGCGATTGTCCGGTAACCGGCTCGAATCGGAAGTCGCTGCTTTTGCATCCAGGTGATTGAGGAGCTGTGCCCAACTCATCGTGCGCGGCGATCGAAAGTGGATCATTCACCCCATGACCTGCCTTGCGTTTTCCCTCTGGCCTGGCTTCGAGGGCGTCACTAACGCACGGTGTTTACTGTTTGGTGCGTTTGAGCTTGTGCATTCTTTGGTGATTCAACTGATTTCTCCAGGTTCAATGTCTTGGACCGCCTGGCGAGCCCCTAACCGGGTTCAACTGATATTTAGAGGTTAATCCAGGCAACAAAATGGACGGCACTTTTGAATTGATGTAAACCGGCTATTGCGATGCTAACTGGGCCAAAGATCACCACGATCTGTGGCATGAGATAATCAAAGATGGCGGTGTTTCGGAAGGCTAAAGCAATCAATCTGCTGCCGACCATAAAAAGAAATGCCCAGTCGGCCCCGAAAAACCAACTAACTTATTGCCATTACAGGTAGCCCCTGATCGAACTCTACTCGTGGCCAGTTTCCTCGATCAGCATGTCAACCACATCGCGAAGCGCCTCGGCATCGGCTTTACCTGAGTTACGGGCTTGCTGCCAAACTTCGATCTGCTTGTGGGCGCTAGTACCTCGTCGCAGAATCTCACGCGCGTGCTCGATCTCGGACACGCAGTCGAAGTGTTGCGCATCTTCTCGAATCAGCTCGATCAGTTCCTCGAGTAGCTCGGCAAAGGGAATGATTTCAGCCTTGCCGAAATCGATGAGCCCTTCGTCGATACCGTAACGCGATGCTCGCCAGCGGTTTTCCGAAACCATGAACCGGTCGTATTGACGCCAGCGTTGGTTGCTGCGACGCAGCCGCCAGAGCATCCGCAATAAACAACGATAGAAGGCTGCAATACAAATCGAGTCCTCCATCCTTGTGCAGATATCGGTCATGCGCATTTCCAAGGTCGGAAATTTATCGCTGGGGCGAATGTCCCACCAAAGTTTACTCGCATCCTCGATAACTCCGGTACTGACCAGAGTGTCGACCAGACGTCGGTATTCTCCGTAGCTGTCGAACTGCGGTGGCAGGCCGGTACGTGGCAGCTCGTTCCAGACCGCCATGCGATAAGATTTGAGGCCGGTCTCGATACCATGCCAGAACGGTGCGGAAGTGCTGATTGCAAGCAAGTGTGGCAGGAAATAACCCACTTGGTTCATCAGGTCAATGCGCAAATCGTCATTCTCGATACCGACATGGACATGCATGCCGCAAATCAGCATGCGTCGTACAACTGTCTGCATATTCTGCGCCAGTGTACTGTAACGTTCCTTTTCAGTGTGCTTCTGTAAATCCCAGTCTGCGATAGGATGTGTTGATGCCGCAATCATCGCGAGGCCGTGATTGTTAGCCACTTCACGGATGCAGCAACGTAATGATCGGAGCTCTTCGGCCGCTTCGGAAATCGAGCTACAAACCCGGGTTCCAACCTCGATCTGAGATCGAAGGAACTCGGGCGTAACCTGATCACCAATCCGTTTTCTACAATCCTCGAGGATTGCTGCGGGTGGATCGTCGGCCAGGTTTCGCGTCTCAGGGTCGACCAGTAGATATTCTTCTTCGATGCCGATCGTAAAGCTGGGTTCCTGGTATGGTTTCATAATTTTAGTATAGAGTTTGTCATTAGTTATCGTCATTTACCGCAAGGCCCACTAGCCAGCATGAATTGTCACCGTCCTGCCGATCATATCCATAATATGCCTCAGGGTGTCGTAGTCAGGGTGTCTGACACGCATCCAGGCATTTGCCATATAGCCGCCTTCTACTGGCTGGGTCGCCGAGCCAGTATCCGGTAAATGCGAGGCCACAATGTATTCGCCATATTCCTGCTGTATGGTCTCTATCCCGGAATAGCCAGTAATGTGTCCATCACATTCTGGTCGCAGCGCAATCATGCCGGCGGAGTAACGTCGTGATGGCGCCTTTTGAGGATGTCCGTGCATTAATGCACTGGCCCATTCCAGGTAGATATCGAAATCATTCGCCGTATTATAGACATCCCACTGGCCGACACCTGGTGGTCGGCAACCGATTTCGGAAAATTTCAATCCCTTAGGACCGGCAAACCATTCCATGTGGGTGGCCGAAGATTCTATACCCAGCACACGATTCACATCGCGCGCCATCTGCCTTACCTCACTGTAGCCTTCGGCCTCGACGCGGTTAGTGGTAATCATCTGTGGTGATATCCATCGCTCGCGCATCGCTACCAACACATTCGGATAGTAATGGGTGATAAATTCATGGCTGACCTCACCATCGATGGTCAGCGTGTCCAGATATCCTTCGTGTCCTTCGATGAATTCTTCGACGGCAACTTCTGCGCCATCGGCGATGCCGGATTCGATGATAACCCTTTCCAGTTCTTGCGCATTGCCTACCTTCCAGGTTTCCGAGGCACCGGCGCCGTCTGTCGGCTTGATGATCACCGGATACCCCACACGTTTGACAAATTCGCGCGTTATAGCAGGGTTGTCTGCCCTGGTTGACAGCGCACAGGGAATGCCTGCCTTGCGTAACTCCTCTTTCATGGCTGGCTTATCGCGGCACAGATAGGCGGTGCGCACGGAGGTGCCTGGAATACCAGCGGCTTCGCGTACGCTGGCGGCGGCCATGATGTGCGCTTCCACTGTTGCCTCCAGTCGATCTACCCAGACTTTACTTTGTATCTGTTGTACCGCTTTTAGTAGCGTCGGTTCATGCACGACCGACTGCACCTGCACATAGGAGCTCAGATAGCCCTTAACTTCGTCCGACAGGTATTGTTGTGGGCGCTCACCGATAGCGATGATTTTCGCGCCAATCTCGTGCAATCCGCGCACAAATTCCTTCTGGTTGTACGGGAAAGATGGTTCGATGAAAATGATATTCATAGGATTCTCCGTATATTGAATTTATTTTCCATTGCCAAGAAGCTGTCGAAAAAGGTCGATATATATTTGCCCCTGATGCTTCCAGGAATAGTCCATAGCCATGCCGTTTCGTACCAGTTTGCGCCAGTTTGTTTTATCCTGGTACAGGTCCAGTGCTGCATTCAGTGCCCACTCGAGTGCGCTGCCGCTATAGTCATCGAAAACAATACCGTTGCCACTGCCGCTACTCGTCTCAAACAGCTGCACCGAATCTGCCAGCCCTCCGGTGCGCCGCACAATAGGAACCGTACCATAGCGCAAACTATACATCTGGTTAAGGCCACAGGGCTCGAACTGGGAGGGCATCAAAAACATGTCACTACCAGCCTCTATCATGTGTGCCAACTTGTTGCTGAAGCCACGATAAAAGCAGATGCGGTCGCGGTGACGCTGCTGTAACTCGCTGAAAAACTGTTCGTAACGTGGTTCACCGCTGCCCAGCACAGCGAGCGCGAAGCGTCGCTGTGGTAGCAGTTGCGGCACAACCTGCTGTATTAATTCGATGCCTTTTTGCGAAGTCAGGCGACTAACAATGCCAAGCAAAGGCATATCGTCACTGCTGTCGAGTTCGAGTTCCTGCATCAGTGCCAGCTTGTTTTTCTTCTTACCGGAAGTGGCCCGTGCGTCATAGGAGTACGGAATTAAAGCATCCTTGCGCGGATTCCACTCATCGGTATCCACACCATTGAGGATTCCCACCAGTGAATTCTGACGTTGCCGCAATAAATCCTGCAAACCCATACCGTAGCTCGGTTGCAGAATTTCATTGGCGTAAGTGGGACTCACAGTGGTCAACAAGTCTGCATATAACAGGCCGGTCTTGAGGAAGTTGACACGACCCAGCGCCAGGTCTTCCTGATGCATCAATTCGGCAGAGTTCTGCATTCCCATATCGTGCAATATTCTGGCGTCGAATATGCCCTGGTAGCCGATATTATGAATGGTTAGAACCGATCGCGTGTTTTCAAACAACCTATCCCAGGCATAGAGTGTTTTCAAATAAAGTGGTGTTAGCGCGGTGTGCCAGTCGTGGCAATGGAAGATGTCCGGCGCAAAGCCCATGTGTTGGCACATCTCGATGGCAACCCGTGATAACAAAATAAAGCGCAGGTGTTCGTCGGACCCATCGGTATAAAAGCCGGATCGATCGTACAGTTCCGGGCAACGTAAAAGATATATTTTCAGCGTCGTATTCGGTAAGGTTGTCGTATCGATTGAATAATTCAGATGATGATTGCCGATCCGAATCGACAGGTTTTGCAGCAACGGATCCGGTACAATCACTAGCGACTCTGTGTCTATTGCTGAATAAAAGGGTATCAACACGAGTATGTCGTGGCGTTTTTTGTCCAGGAATGCCGATAGAGCGGCATTCACGTCCGCCAGTCCTCCGGTCTTTGCCAGTGGCGCCAGTTCTGAACTGACCATGCATATTTTCAATGGTTTCTCGGCCATGGAGCTATGCTCGTTTTTTCAGCGCGGCAGTGATCATAAGCTGTATTCAGCCAGATATTGCGGCAGCATTTTGCGCCAGGTTTCCCAGTCGTGTCGGTACTCGGTGCCCCAGGAGTCGACCCGGTTTGGAACGCCTTTATCACCCAGTATTTTAGCCATGCGCCATGACTCGCCGATGTCTTCATAATCACCTTCCCCAGAAGGCATCAGTATCAGACGTTCTCGCAGCTTCTCCAATACCGGGCCTTCTAGTCCGGGTAAAAAATGTATTGGCGAGCAAAAATAGAAATCTTCGATGAAGCCACCTTCCAGGTTTTTAGATAAGTCATAAGTCCCACTCATGGCGATCGCCATACTGAAGACATCTGGGTGACGACAAATGCTAGCCACTGCATTGAATGCACCAATCGAGGCACCAGCAGCGATGATTTCAATCTCCGGAGTTTCACAATCTTTACGGATGGTCGGCACAATTTCCTGGTAAATCAGTGCATCGAACATATTTTGCAGATGCGAACAGTATTCGGCCGAATGCTGTTTAGATATCCATGCTTTGCCGGCGAGTGAGTCGGTTGAGTAAACCTTGATGCGACCGGCCTCGATGAGTGGCGTCAATACCCCGATCAGGTGGAAGCGTTCGACTTCCTCGGCATCTCCGCCTGCTGTAGGGAAGAGCAAAACAGGCTTACCCATATGGCCCCAACGAACTAGCTGAACTTCCTGTTCGACATGGGGTGAATGCCAGCGGGAAGTATCTTTCATGAACCCGATCCTTCTATACGTCGCCATTCCTGCACTCTGTTCCAGAACAACTCGGTAAAGCTTTCAACTTCATGAGCCGGGAAAAGTGCAGTAACTTTTTGCCTGATCGCATCACGCATCAATTCGCTGGCGAAAAATTCATTCGCCACTTCATCCAGTTCACAAAGGTGAGTTGCGCAGAAGTCTTCGAAGGCATCAACATCGAATCGGCGCCTCGCCACCTTGACGTAGCCGGCCAGTTTCTGTTCGAACGGAATATCCTGATCAGCGATAGCAAAATACTCGTGCCAGTCAAGATCAGTTTTCATCTCACGGCCGGTCGCGGCGCAGAATATCGACCAGCGTAAGTTAGCTTTGATCAACCAGGGAAAATGATAATGCAACGCGGTGACCTGGGAATCGGGACAGGCATTGGCGAAATCTATCAAATGCCAGTTACCATGCTGACGCATACCTTCGCAGGAATTAAAATCCCAGCCGAAAAAAGCGTTGATTACCAGGGTCGTATCAGCCAGCCGCTGCGCCTGGTCGGTAGGCAGAAAGTCGTAGTCCATACGATAGCGGTCGTGTAGTGCTGCTGCCGGATCATAATTGACGAAGCGGAACTGGGGTCCCAGACCAATGCAACGAACAAAGGCATCGTTCGGCACGACGCCTTTCTGCAGGTTCATCACCCGAGTGCCACTCTCATTGTAAGCGTCATACAGTTCCTCTCGATTGTTAATCGCTGTAACACCAACCCAGGCACCGCCATCGTAGGGTTTCATATAGAGTGGATAGCCAATCTGATCGCCTACCTCGCCCAAATCGAATAGTTTTGCATACTTATCGAGGGTCGACTGTAGATCGGCCGATTCTTCGTATTCTTTGGGAGGAATCATCCAGGTTTCCGGTACCCGAAACCCCAGGCGCATCAGCGCGGCATAAGAAGTGTGTTTTTCCATAGACTGTATAGACCATGGGTTGTTGTAAACATACAGATCGTTGACCAGTATAGCTTTCTTAATCCACTCCCGTGAGACGTGATACCAGTGCGTCAGACGGTCAATCACGACATCGTACCGACAGTCCTGTTTCAGATCGAAAGGCTCTATATAAACCCGTTCAGCTTCGATACTGATCGTATCTCCGCCGATTGAAAGCTTTAAATTCAGTTGCTTCAGCAAGGCCTCATAGCAGATGGGCCAACAGATATCAGCACCCAGGGAAAGACCGATTCTGCGCGTAATATTTGCCATAGACATTTCCTCCAATGGTTAAACCTAGAAAAATTAGTTGAATCACGAAAGTATGCACAAGCTCTTGTTGCACCTGGGAAATTCTAAAAATCACTCATTACCAATAAGGTAACCACGCAATTTTTAAATTCCCTTTGCACAACAATATCTTGCACATCTTTTTCACGCTCAACTGATTTTTCTAGGTTAAGTGATTGCAATAATAATATCCTAATAAATAATGAGCTATTTCTATAACTAATATAGAGGCACCTTACTCGTACACCATCCATAGCGGTCCCGGAAACAACCAGCTTAGCCCCTGTCGCAGACGATCCCGCCAGTTTTCCCAGTTGTGGGCATCGCGTGCTTCCTCGAAAAAGATCTGCATACCCTGGTCTTGCAATACCGGCAGCAGTGAGCGGTTTTCGTAAATCAGTGATTCGTAGATGCCACAACTCATGTAAATTTTCTCGGCGACCGGGAATGGAGTGTTACGGTATGCATTGACGAATCGCACCACGGGGTCGAATACCGGATTTTTTTTGTGGCGGCCAAGGTCGCTAAAAGCAAACGAGCCGGACTGCAACAGCAGTTGACCAAATAGTTTGGGATATCGGCTGGCCGCGTGCATCGCAGCAACGCCACCGAGGCTAGCGCCTGCCAGCCCTCGTGCATTATTGTCGTCGAGCAGTGGAAACTTTGCCGCTATCGCAGGTAGTAATTCTTCGCCGAGAAATCGGGCCTGTCGCTCGTCACCGGTATATTCGATCAGTCGATCCGGGGACTGGGTCAGGGCAACGATCATGGCAGGAATTTCGAACCGATGAATCAGGTTATCGAGCACGTTTTTGAGATCAGCATAACGTAGATAATCCAGCCCGTCATGCACTATCAAAAGCGGATAAGTACGATTGCGGCGAAATTGGGCAGGTAGATAAATTTGTATTTCGCGTGTATCGCGGAATGCGCGACTGGTAACTTTGAGCCGATCAAGGCTGCCACTTCGAGCCGACGGGTCAAGTAGGGTCCAACCAGGCCGTTCGTAGCCGTAACCCTGGCAGACGGAATTAGCGCCAAAAGGGTCATGTGCGAGCACGCCGTTTAAGTCATCCAGTAGGAGCTGTTTTACACCGTTTGCCTCCACTTCGAATTTGTACTCAAATCGCGATTTATCCGGTAAATCCATGGTCAGCACCCACAGGTCGCTGGCCTCCAGAGGTACCAGTGCTTGAGCAGTGTCGAACCCGGATATCCAACTTCGTAAATGCACCGCCTGTGCTTGCCCATGGTAAACAAATGTAACGCGACCGGGTTCGACTAGCGGAAATTTATTTTGTTGAATAAATTTCCCGACTGCCTCGGCGTCGGGATTACCCTCTCGATACAACGACTCGACGATTCGATTCATTTCGCTACCAGCGGTTTTTTCATTCCACTTCTCGTTATCACTGAAGATTGACTCGCGAAAGTCATCCGATTATCTTGCCAGTCGATCCTTGAATCATTGTCCAGGGTGCAACATTTTGCCGGAGCGAAACGTCGGCTGAATAGAGCCATGCGGTTGCCGCTAGACCAGTCGAGACGCGACTTCGCTTGCGGCAGTGGGATAACATTTCTGACAATCCCCAGACCGGTATCCAGAACTTCGGCGTCGCGTTTTCCCTGTGGCGCGTCATCGTGAAACAACACGATACGCAGACCCAGCACCATGGCACCGGCCGACCAGGCAATGATGGGTTTTTGTGCCAACATTTCGCCCAGTCGGAACAGACGAATACGATTGATTAATACCGCGACGTGACCGCCTGCGATCAGTACCAGGCCGGATTTCGCCAGTTTTTGTTGCAATGTCTGCACTAGCCTAGCCGCGCCTGGTATAAGTAATGCCGCTCGGCGCCTGTCAAATTCCTGGTGGATTGCGGAGATTCGCCGCAGATGATGTCGATCCAGTGCTTGCACCTGAGAAATTGCAGCGCTTTGCTCCAAACGTAGGAACTCTGACTCAGCCTTATCGCGCATAAGCTCGCGCGCTGCCAGCATGGCAGGTGTGAGACGGATCCGATACAGTCGTTGTAGTTCCAGCAGTTTATCCTGACGTTTGCGATGGAGAACAAGGAGTTCCGGTTCCCGCGAAAACAATTCCTCAGCCAGGTGGTACAGGTTCAGGTCTTCGACCGGGCTGCCGATAACAGCTTGCAGTTCGTCAATCTCCGCTTCGGAATCGCGCCAACCGGCCGTGATCGAGACAATAGGGCCGTCGATCAACAATGAGTCGATTGCATCTTTCAGGTTTGCGCGTGGAGATTGTGGCCCCAGCATAATTTGATAGGCCATGGTTCAGGTCAACGTAGTTCTACACTGGTGGGTAAGCCTAATGGTTTAATCTGGTTGGCGACTTGCAAAATAACAGACATCGATACCTTAAACCTAGATTCCGCAGTTGTACATGATTATCATTTTTGACTAATTCAAATTTAAGCCAAGTATTGATCAAAGCAACATAGCGACTATACATCTCTAGTGAGTCGCCAATTGTTCTGGCGTATAAAGTGAGGTAGTCAAGACATTTATAGGTGCCTATCTCAATGTGCTCTGCGGCATGCATACCCAGAAAAGGAGCGTTCGAAAGTCGATAGGCATTTTGCCAGAACGAACGCATTTGAGTCGCACTGACCTCTCCATCAGGATCGTGGGCGGTTTTAGGATCTATTGCCGACACGGCTAGCAATTTATCAATATCAACACCTGTAGCTTCACAGGCCTTAATTACCATTCTTACCGTTGCGGTGGTGTTTCTGTGCTCAACCATATTTTTTTGTACCAGAATCGAAATTGTCCGCTGAGGACAAATACTTGGCCTGAGCTGTCAATTATTTGCCGAATAAGTCGCCTAGAATAATTTACAGGTTAAGTCCAAGTCTTGGTCGTAGTTCGCAACTACAAACAAAACCGGAAACAACGAAATTACCGTAAATCAACCCAGGAGTAAACCATATGAATACAGTCACTTCAGCTGAACAAAACCCAGGTTTTCAAACCTTGCTATGCAGCCCACTGGCAGCAGCCGAGGGGGTCGAGGTTCTAGTTAGTACTGTTTCAATATCAGCCAACACTACTCCACCTCTACATTGGCATCCGGGTGAAGAATTCGCCTTTCTGCTAAGCGGATCAGTCACTTTACTACAACAGGGCAAGCCCGATGTTAAAGCAATTGCCGGCGACGCTGTTGTGGTGCCTCACAAACAGATCCATACCATTAAAACCGGCGATGAAGGCGCTACCGTCCTCATCTTCAGTGTTCATGAAAAAGGCCAGCCCGAAAGGGTTTTGGTTGGCTAACTATTTCAATATATTACTTAGGAATAATCCCATGATTAAGTCACTAAAACATTTTACAATTGCATTGTGCTTTAGCCTGGCAATGACCATTAATCCAGCTGCTCAAGCTGACACGGCTCCCCTCACAATAAAAAGCCTGCTACGCGCCGAACTCGAAGTGGTTGAAGGTATTGAGGTCATTGTGAGTATGGTAGAAATTCAACCTGGGTTAACCCTACCTCAACACCGCCATCCTGGTGAAGAATTTATCTATATACTTGAGGGCTCAGGTAGTATCTGGCTGGAGGACGAAGGTAGTATTGAGTTAACTCCCAGGCATATTTACAAGGTACCTTACGAGCAAGTGCACAGTGCGATGACGGGTGAAAATTATGTCAAGGCAATTGTATTTCGCGTTCATCGTAAAGGCGAACCAGAACGAATTCTTATCAAGCAATAAAAATTATCTGGTTCAGAAATTAGACATTAAGTGAGTCTATGCATAATCCCCATACAAAGCAGCGGGGCTGCTTGAGAAAAATTATGTCGCTATGGTTATGGTCCACTAGCCCGAATTCGCTCCAACACAAACTGTGAAGGAGTCAGTGATCGCGGACATGGATTTCTAATGCAAGACCGAAGAATCTGGCTGATTGTCCTTGGCTTATCGATTGGACCCGCAGTTAGCAACGGATTCGCCCGCTTTGCCTATGGTCTGATCCTGCCGTCGATGCAGCAAGAGCTGGCCTGGAGTTTTACGGCAGCGGGGTGGATCAACACCACTAATGCTATAGGCTATCTCATCGGTGCATTATTAGCCTTGCGCTACGTGCAACGACTAGGGGCAGGGCGAGTGTTCGTACTTGGTATGGTTTTGACCAGCGTGGCGCTTATATGCTCGGGGTTAACCCGTGAACTGTGGTTGCTAAGTTTATTTCGGATTTTCGCAGGTATTGGTAGTGCGCCAGTTTTCATAGCGGGTGGCGTGTTGGTATCCAGCTTGTTTCAAAATAATTCATCACGTAGTGCCTTGGCTATTGCTATTTATTTTGGTGGCGGTGGCCTGGGTATGTTGCTAACTGGTCTGGTCATTCCGTTGATGCTAGATCGTCTTGGCAGCTCAGCATGGCCGCAAACATGGTTGTTCCTGGGTGTGGCCAGCACTATTTCATTATTACCCGCAGTCTGGGCTGTACGCGCTATACGCCAACAGCCCGATGAGCCGAAAGATGGCAAGGCAAGCCGTGGTCTGAAGGTGACTCGTATCTTGCCCGCCTTGACAGCATATTTTATGTTTGGCGTCGGGTACTTCGTTTATATGACATTTCTGGTTGCATGGATGCGTATTCAGGGCGACGGAGTTGAACTGGTTATAGCAACCTGGTCGGTGTTAAGTGTCATGGTGATGCTGTCGCCCTTTGTATGGCGGTCAATACTTGCTGCGTCAACGGGTGGAGCTGCCATCGCTTTAACCCTGCTGTTCACTGCATTTGGGACCTTAATGCCTTTGTTAGTGGATGGTGCGGTTGGCCTGCTGTTGTCAGCCACGCTGTTTGGATTGGCGTTTTTCATGGTGCCGGGTGCGGTGACAAATTTTAGTAAGAAAAATTACCCGCGAGAGTTGTGGGGAACAGCGGTTTCGTTATTCACAATTGTATTTGCTATTGGGCAAATGATTGGTCCGGCCGCTGCCGGTTGGATTGCCGATCAGACCAATAGCCTGACACCTGGACTCGCCGCCGCCGGTGTGGTTCTGCTCATCGGTGCAGTGTCTGGTGTATTGCAACGACGCGTTAATTAATTTAGCCAGGTAGTGACTCGCAGTAAAAATTTCGACATCATTGTTCATTCTGAAAGGTAATCTTTCTGGCCATTGCTCAGTTTTTAAACGCGCTAATTACTTCAACAGGTATGTCAACTTTCGCCAGTACTGCTGCTTGATAGTGCATGCAGTGCAATCTGCTGTCATTTTGATCCAACCAGCGTCTCAACTCCTGTTCCTGTGAGTAATTGATATATGAGGTGTGTCTGGTTATCCAAGTCCAGCTTTTGTAGCACCAACGCATGATCTCAAGTTAATTTGTCAGTACCACGTATAGCACTGTGTAACGTTTACTGTCTAAGAACAGGGTTTGGTAACAGCAACTTGCGTTCCACAAATTGCTGTATTACTAGATTAGGCTTCTCGGCAGTAAATGCAGGTCGAAGGTACTCAAGATCAAAATAGCCAGGTCGACGAATGAATATGGAGCGATTGAAGGTTTCTCCCACTAATCTTTGAAAATCATGCACTGCAAAGAATGAATCATGTACCGTCATAATGGTATCTCCAGGTTGTTCAGTATTTTCCAGTACCAAAGGTTGGAAACGTACCCATGGTATTTTCAACGGCGCCTTTAACCTGGATTTAGTGGTGTGTAGATTAGGTAATTTTAGAAAGGTATCTTTATAGGGTGTGACTTCCAGATTGGATAAAGTTACCAGATCTCCGGACTTGGTGCTGGAGGTGGTGCTGGCCGCACCCAATCGACGAGTATCGAACTGACTAGCATGACCAGTTGTCTGAATAATTTTTTGGAAGGTGGCGGCAGCGGAACGCGCATTCCAGTGGGTGTCATATTTGAGCCAACTGTGGGTTTGTCCAGCCAATTCATGCAGCATGTCAGTCAATTCGATAATTGGAAACCCAGGCACCTGTTTGAGCTTATCCATTACTTGCTGATAGCGGCTGCTGGTGGTGGTGCAACTAATTCTGATTGGGAAGTGTTGCGCGAATATTGTGTGCTTGTTCGGAATAACAACTAACCAGTAGGTAATGCCCTGTTGCTCCAGCATCTGCCAGTTATGCACCAGAGTATCTACCCATCGCCCTAGTTCTTTTTCTGATAAGGGTGCACGACCACAATAATCACTAAATGGTGAGAATAAGTCGGGTTGAATTACTGTTTTATACAGATACAGCCAGTTATCCTGACCAATAACAACTTTTTCAGGAGATTTAAGCCAGTTGTTGATAAGCTTAGTATAAATGTCAATCAGAGGGGCGCGAAAACCTAGATGATCTGACCACCAGTCATCAAAACTTTTCGGAAAGGCCAGAATTGATACTATTTTTGATTCTAGGATAGGGAACTGAGCAGTGCGACGATTTTCAGCAGGGGTATCAGCGATACCGTAAACACCCATAAACCCGGCTAGCGGTAGACACAGAATTAGCAAGCTCGAGAAAATAGTCAGATTACGGGAAAACATGGGTGTAAGAGAAAATTCCACTACGCGAATAGTTAAGGAGGCTCTGTAAAAACCAGACTTTCTGTTTGACGAAAGGATGCGCCAACATTTGCAAGTTGAGGAAGAGTTATGCAGAGCTTTTATAAGCATACTCCACCTGAATGTAAAGTGGAGCTCGCACATCTATTTCACGTTCAACTGATTTTTTCAGGATTAATCGACACTACCCTATAGTATTCAAGAATATTTTCGCAAAGACCTGTCAAGAAAGCCAGTATAGTTACGCAGCTAAAAAACTCATCATAAGTCATCAGGAAAAGTGATTTTTCGAGCCATCGCCCAGCCTTTAAAAGCGTGGCTGATCCCGGCTGGTATATCAACTTCCGCCATTACATAAGGCTGATAGTTCATGCTATGTAGTTTGCCGTTATTTTGTTCCAACCAGTAACGTAATTCCTGTTCCTGGGAGTATTCAATGTGCAACCGAATGCGCTCAAAGTCGATTTTCTTAATTGTGCTGAGCTTCTCCATTACCGACTGGGCAGCTGAAGAATAGGCTCTGACCAGGCCTCCACTACCAAGTTTAATACCACCGAAGTAACGTACAACCAGATCCATGCAGTCTCCAACCAACTTGTGATTCAACACATTCAATATGGGCTTGCCAGCCGTACCGGAGGGTTCGCCATCATCGGATGTTGCTGCTGAGACAGCAGAGTGAGGGTTGCCAATTATATAAGCCCAGCAATGATGACTGGCGTCCGAAAACTCGTTGCGACTTGATTCCAGCAGAGTCATAGCGATAGCACGATCCGCGCAGGGTGCAGCTTGTGAGATGAAGCGGCTTTTTTTGATTACTATCTCGTTTCGACAGACTTGTGCAGGAACATCGTACATATACTAATCAATAAATGACCATTGCAGTGACTCGCCAGCCATTAGTGGGGTTAGTTGTTGGTCGATATAATCAAAGGATTGAGGAACAATTTGCTCGGTTTTTTGTAGAGTAATACTTGAAACATTACGAGGTAATCCGTAGTAGTCAGCGCCATGGAAACTCGCAAATCCTTCCAGTTTTTCCATTGCATCTGCCTGATCAAAAGCTTCAGCGTAGAGCTCCATTGCGTGGAAGGCTGAATAGCAACCGGCACAACCACAGGCACGCTCTTTGGTATTTGTGGTATGGGGTGCGCTATCGGTGCCGAGAAAAAACTTTGAGTTGCCACTGGTAGCGGCTTTGATCAGCGCGCGACGATGGGTTTCTCGTTTGAGAATTGGCAAGCAATAATAATGTGGGCGTATTCCGCCGCGAAAAATTTCGTTTCGACTGAAAAGTAAATGTTGCGGCGTAATGGTTGCAGCGAGTTTGTCTGTAGCACCCGATACATACTCAACCGCTTGTTCAGTGGTGATGTGTTCCAATATGATTTTCAATTCCGGAAAATCCTTTACCAGGGGACCGAGAATCTGCTCAATAAAAATCGCCTCGCGGTCGAAAATATCAAACTCATCACCGGTGACTTCACCATGCACACATAACACCATGTCACATTCCTGCATGGCCTCGAGAACGGCATAGATTTTGCTAATGTCTGTGACACCTGCATCTGAATTAGTCGTTGCTCCGGCAGGGTAGAGTTTGCCAGCAACTACATGGCCGGATTGTTTGGCTAGCCTGATTTCTTCTGGAGCTAGATGATCAGTCAGATACAGAGTCATTAAAGGATCGAATTCAGCTCCTTCGGGAATTGCCGATAGAATCCGGTCTCTGTATGCAAGCGCTGCTGATGTAGTCGTAACTGGTGGGGTAAGATTTGGCATAACAATAGCACGGCCAAATTGGCGGGCTGTATGGGGTACTACGGTAGCCAAAGCGGCACCGTCCCGAAAATGTAGGTGCCAGTCGTCAGGCCGGGTGATAGTTAATTGCTGAGTCATAAATATTGGACAGTGAAAACTTTGCGCTCTATTGTAATGACACCTGCCAGAATTCGCTTCTAAATCTACAAAAAATTATGGGTATTAGTCCGTGTTGAATAAATTGTGACAGCGGTCTCAGTAGTATATGTTGGCTCTGAAGCGAGTTTTTCCCATGCGGTGTTGGATGGTTTATTGACTGCTGATTGTCTGGATATCCGCGCGGTGGTGCTCAACAAGAAATCCGAACAGTCTGATGAATTTAGAATTAAACAGAATTCGGCCATGGCAGTCAGGGCAAAATCCCTTGGATTGCCGATGTTGTCGTTTGATGCTCATGCTGATTCTACTTTTGCACGACAGTTAAGAAAGATTTCCCCGCAACTAATCATCGTCGGCTGTTTTGGTTGTCGAATACCACAATGGATGACCGAAACGGCATCCATAGCAGGTATGAATGTTCATCCTTCTCTTTTGCCACGTTACCGTGGACCGGATCCTTTGTTCTGGCAATTTAGACAGGCAGAGATGGAAACCGGCGTCAGTATTCATTGCCTATCAGAGGAACTCGATGCTGGCGATCTGTTTGCAAGCAATCCGGTTACTTTGCCGAGAAATTGCAAAATACAGGATGCCGAGGTGCTGCTAGCGTCAACAGCTACCAACTGGTTGTCTGCATTGAATTACAAAGCAGGCCGTCTAGCATCGTGGAAGCAGGTGCCAGCAGACGCCTCACAACAGTGCTGGCCGAGCCTGAACGACTATGTGGTGCACACGAGTTGGTCTGCCACTCGGGCCGCGGGTTTTATTTCAGCTACTGCAAGCCGAGTTGCCTTTCACCGGATTACTGGATCTGGCGTAAATCTGGTTTGCCGATCGGTGGCAGAAGTCAATGAATCTGATTGTTTAACCGAGCTACTAACTACCCGTGACGGAGTGACCCGGGTCGCTTTTAATCCAGGCTATCTGGATATAGTTTCCTGAGTTGTGCAGGCTAGTCTGGTTTGCTAACCAGAATCTCTTCCAGTCCGAGACCGGTTAATCCATTGATGCTGCGCCATAAATACCAGAAAATTGCCATCATCATAAGCATGGATGGAATGGCGATTGCCGGATAGCTCAACAGTGTCAGGCGACCGAGTTCCTCGTTAAATGCGGAACTGCCCGCCGGACTAACTACAATCCACGTAGCGAGGAAATAATTCATAATGGAAGAGAATACGAAAGTTCCCACCAAAAAATAATTGGCATTCATTAATCGTATATTGAAAAGCTCACTATTGCCGCTGTCATCCAGTCGCTGCTGAATACCTGCCGTATTCAAAATTTTCGGATTGAACAACAACGTGCGAACCAATGGATAAGGTGTAAATGTGGAAACTAATACGGCTAAACCTATTACAGCCGGAACAGCAGCTTCTTTTACCGCTAGCCATTTGGGGTCGAGTTCAAGCAAACCAATTCCACCCGTTAACAACACACTGACAAGTCCCAGCAGGGCAATGAAATTAAACTTTCTATAACGAATCAGTTCAAATGCACCCCATGCTAACGGAAAGGCCAAAGCCACTATGAGAGCCCAGGTGGCACCAAGGTCCTGCTCTGAACTGAACTTCATCAAAATTACAGAAGGTATGATGATGCTCACTGCGAGGTCGACTAATGGGCGAGGCTTATGGGTATCTTTTGCGGCGGCTGAATCGTTCATGGTTGTCGGCGAGTAAAAACAGAGCGTGGATTATGACAACATGAGTCGCGCCACGCCATGATTCAATGAGCAAGATGCCCGGATTGTTACTTACAGGGTGAATTAATTTGTTCTGGGCATTAGTATTCCAGTATGGAATATGATCGATTGCCAGATATTAATGGGTGGGCGGCGCTGAGAGCGGTGGTCGATGGTGGTGGTGTGGTTGCCGCAGCCAACGCCCTTAATGTTGGCCAACCAGCGATCACCAAGCGTCTTCGAGCCCTGGAACAGGCCTATGGGATGCCACTGGTAGAGCGTAGTGGTCGCTCCCTGGCCTTAACGACTGCCGGTGAGTTGGTCTATCGGTTAGCCACCGAGACTCTAGATAAACAACTTGCTTTAAGAGAAAGCTTGCAACTTTTGGCTAACGGGCACAACCAGTTGCGTCTGGAAATGTCGGTATCTGTTGGAGAGTATTTTTTATCCGGCTGGCTGATGGATTTTAATCGCGATTATCCGCAGTTCAGAATTCGTAGCCGTCTGGGCTATGGCCGAGAGATTGAAGCACGCCTGAGTCGAGGCCTGGTAGATGTGGCGATACTGGAAGCCGCTCCGGAACGGTCAAACATACTAGTGCAACCATGGATCGAAGATGAATTATGGTTAGTTTGCGGGCCGACCCATGAGTTAGCCAATAGCAATATGATTTCGCTTGATCGTCTGAAGAACCAGCGGTTTGTATTACGTGAAACCCGCTCCTCCCTTCGTGATCATTTGGACGAGGCATTGCGACGAATTGGCATTAATCAAATTAGCAGCGAGCTCGAGGCTGGCTCCAACCGGGCGATTATGGAAGTGATTGAGGAAGGTGATTTAGTTAGCTTCTTGCCGAGATTTTTCGTCGCCGGACCGGTCGCAAGAAAGGAGATTCGGCGGGTTAAGGTGAAGAGTTTTCGAATTATACGCACCCTGTGGATTGCCCGGTTAAGGGACCGACTCGATCATCCAGCAGCCGAAGCGTTCGTCGAAATGCTCAACCGGCAGCGAACTGAAGTGGCATTGGAACGTTAGGCAGGCTATTCGACTTCGAGCAACCTGGTTAGCGCGGCAAAGCCGAGTACATCTAAGGTTTCCGCTCGTGCGCCTGGGTCGATACCCGCGCTTTCAATTTGTTCTTTGCTTAAAAGTCCTTTCAATGTGTTACGCAGGGTTTTTCGTCGTTGGCTGAATGCTGCCGTTGTTAGTCGGCGAAATTGCTTTTCATCCAGATCGCCACCCAGCGGTGTGGCACGAGGAATCATGCGTAACATGGCGGAATGCACCTTGGGCGGCGGCGTGAAAGATTCTGGCGAAATACTAATGTCGGTAGAGACCTCGAAACTTCGCTGCAACACCACACTCGGGCGACCATATTGTTTATTTCCAGGCGATGCGACAATTCGCTCGACAACTTCCCGTTGCAACATGAAATAGCAGTCGGACATACGATTTTTCTGATCCAGCAAATGAAACAGAATAGGCGAGGAGATGTTGTAGGGCAGGTTGCCAATGATTCGCACTGGGCCAGCGGGAAAGCAATCATCAATTTGCGTGCGTAAAATATCTCCTTGCAAAAGGGAAAAGTTTGTCGCTGCTGAATACTTTTGCTCCAGAACGGCCACCATATCTCGATCAAATTCCACCGCAATCACATTCGCTGAACTGGCGATTAATGCCGATGTAAGAGCGCCTCGACCAGGCCCAATTTCAATGATTTGCTGACCAACCTTGGCATCGAATGAACGGACTATTCGGTGTACTGCAACGCTATCGGTCAAAAAATTCTGACCGAGACTTTTCTTTGCTCTTGCCATGCCAGGATTAGTTCTGAGAACTACTCATTTCAATGGCCAGCTCAATCGCTGTTTGTAAAGAGGCTTCACTAGCCTTGCCGGAACCGGCTAAATCCAGTGCCGTTCCATGATCAACTGATGTCCTGATAATCGGTAAGCCCAGAGTAATATTCACGACCTCGCCAAAACCGGCGTGTTTAATAACCGGTAAGCCCTGGTCGTGATACATGGCCAGAACGCAATCGCAGTGCTGTAGCGACTCCTGGGTAAAAGCGGTATCCGCCGGTAGTGCACCTAGTAACTTCATGCCCTGATTACGTAGTCGTTTTAATACCGGATTGATGATGTTGATTTCTTCATCGCCCAAATGACCACTTTCCCCAGCATGAGGATTCAAACCGCACACTGCAATGCGTGGGTCGTTCAGACCGAATCGATTGCCAAGGTCTGTATGCAAAATTCTAATAACCTGTTCCAGCCGGTCTTCATTAAGAGAATCAGCAACGGCACGTAGTGGGAGATGCGTGGAATACAGAGCCACTCTGAGGGACTTGTTCGCCAGCATCATCACCGGCAATGCGGCATTGCTGCGATCAGCCAGGTATTCCGTATGGCCGCTAAACGGTATGCCTGCGTCATTGATGACAGACTTCTGTACCGGGCCAGTAACCATGGCGGAGTAGCGTTTGCTCACACAACCATCCAGGGCGTTATCCAGTGTATTTAACACGTATCTTGCCGACTCGGTGGACAAAACTCCAGGCGTGGTTTCAGTCGGGCAGCTAATTGGTACAACTTGTAGCGAGCCGGGCTGATGCGGGCTGCCATCAAACGGTTTTAACTCAATTTCCAGCTGGCAGAATTTAGCTGCCCGAGCTATTAAATCGCGGTCGGCAATAATTGCCAGGCAGGCCGGAAAAGAATCTCGACTTATTTTCGCAATCAACTCCGCACCCACACCTGCAGGCTCCCCTGCAGTGATTGCAATGACCGGAAGGTTACTCAATGGTTTGATCCAGGGTTTAAATTATCGGAAATCAACTGACATCTTCAATTGAGCGATGCGTGCCATCACACATGGGCCCCTTTGCAGATTGTTTGCAACCACACAGAGGAAATGTTCCCGCTTCAGTTATTTCGAGCTTCTTGGGTTGAAACTCACCCCCCTTATGGGAGCCATCACAGAAGGGCTGATTAGCAGATTTCCCGCACTGACACCACCAGTAGGTGCCGGGTGAAAGATCCACCCTGTAAGGGCCCCTCTTTGCAATAATTGGTTTACTCATTGTGGAACTCTCTCGCTACTTGTTGTTGGTTTTGGGGCCTGTGCATCCGCCTGGTGTCGCTGGATTATCGACATTTTGTCAGGACAAATGCAAAGGTTCTTTAAGTTTAACCGCTTCCTGTCAGAGAAAAATTCCCCTAAGCCATTATGTGGCTAGTATGCCCTTAAAAAGACATAAATAAGCCACCGTTCACCGGAATGTTTGCGCCGGTAATATAGCTACTCTTCTCATCGGTTAGAAAGGCGATGGTATGAGCAATGTCGTCAGGTTGGCCCATTCGGCCTACAGGAATGCCGGAAACAATCTGTGTTCGAATGTCCTCTGGAATAGCCGCTGTCATACTGGTATCGATATAGCCTGGGGATACACTGTTAACGGTAACGCCTTTGCGGGCAGCTTCTTGGGCAAGTGCCATGGTGAAACCATGCATACCGGCCTTGGCTGCTGAATAATTGGTTTGACCAAATTGTCCGCGTTGACCATTTACCGATGAGATATTCACGATTCTGCCGAAGCCGCGTTCGATCATGCCCTCAATAACGTGACGAGTGACGTTAAAAACACTGCTGAGATTGACATTCAGTACAGCATCCCAGTCTTCCGAAGTCATTTTTCGCAAGGTGCTGTCACGGGTTATGCCTGCACAATTAACCAGAATATCGACCCAGCCAAATTGCTTTTCAATATCTGTGATCATTGTCTGGGCCTGGTCAAAATCGGCAACGTCCGCCGCGATCAGATTGACTGTAAAGCCATCTTCCAGTAATTCTGCTTGCCATTTAGTGGCTTGATCGATCTCTTGTGGCAAATGGCATGCGACTACAATATCACCGCGTTCTGCAAAGGATTTGCAAATTGCTGTACCAAGACCACCAGTGCCACCGGTGACTAAAGCTGTTCTTTTACTCATAAATGTTTTCCTGAAAGGGTTTCTATCGGATCCTGCCTGAGCTGGGGCGAAACCAGCGAGATGGCAGGCCTGAAATGAATTATCGTTACATTACAGTGTTGAAATTGTGCGCAAAGCAACCTGATCATGGCGTAGACTGATGATGTACCGACAATGAGAAAACTGATGGAGATTGGGTTTTGATTGCCCAGCCCCAGGTAATTGCTGCATCGCAGCAATGGTGCAGTGCAAAAATATCGCACCACCTCATCATTGTCAAACCGCAAACTGGCGTAGGTCGCAGATGTACAGCGAATCCGACTGCCGTTAGAATCGCAATATGTTGAAACCATTTGGAAAAGTTTTGCTCGGAGTATCGGCAAATTTGATTGCCCTGGCAGCCGTTGGCTGGGTAGGGTGGGATACATGGCAACGCGGAATATTGGATGGCTATAAGCCACCCAAGGCTCAAGTTGCCGCACAAAGTGCACCAGTAACCCGTACCACTTACAATATAAATGCCATAATTGGTGCGCATTTGTTCGGTGCTGCCAATCAGGTGAAACAGGTGGTAAAACAAAAGGTCGCACCACCAACACGACTCAATCTGGTGCTGGTTGGGGTTATAGCGTCGGGTATTGATTCCAATGGTCTTGCTCTAATTGAGGTGACTCGCGGTAAACAGCAAGTGATTCGTGTTGGCCAAAGTATTGGTAAAACCGGTGCCACGCTGTCTCAGGTGGCGACGGATCATGTGTTGATTGAGCGCAATGGGAAACTTGAAAAACTCTCTCTAAAGCGTCCAGGTTTGAAAAATGAAAAACCCAAAACTCTGGATATAGGGCAGCAGAATTTAGCAGCCATTCTGCCTTCGAATAATGTTACGCGAGCATCCGAGCCTGCTGTAACTGCGACAACAGTAGATACGACGACCCCGTCGCCTGGTGCCCCATCGACGATAGGCAAGGTCGAGTCGGGTGATGCCCAACCCGTTAAAGTTGGCACTCTTACCCTGCCTTTCTAATTTCCCTGCAAGCCCTGGCGGGTTTTCCAAATGTTTATTGTTGTTCGCATTATTAAAGTATCACTTAAGTTAGCACTGCCACTGATTATTATTGGCGCGAGTGTTTTCGCCTTCATTCAATTAAAGGGTTCAAAACCCGAACCAGTAGCCATTGAGGCGCCCGAGAAGCAATGGCCGGTTTCCATTGTTACGGTGCAAAGATCGCCGATACGTCCAGTTTTTGACCTGTTAGGTCAAATTGAGTCACCGGTACGAAGTTCGTTGTCAGCCTCTGTGGCGGCGGAAGTTATCTCGGTAACCGTTCGTGAAGGGCAACAGGTTGAAGAAGGTCAGGAACTGATTAAGCTGGATAGCAACGACCTGAAACTAGCCCTCAATCAGCGTGATGCGGAGCTTAAAGAGCTTGCCGCCCGCATACAAAGTGAAGAGCTGCGTTTCGTTACGGACCAGGCGTTATTGCAGGAAGAAATTCAATTGCGAAAACTTGCGGAACGTAATCTGAGCCGAGCCTCCAAACTGGCCAAAACCAAAGCCGGATCTCAATCTGGGGTTGATGATGCACTGCAGATTATCAGCACTCGGGCCCTTTCAATCGCACAAAGACGTCAGTCAATTGCCGATCATGACTCAAGACTGTTGCTGTTACAGGCTGGCCAACAGCGGGTTAGAGCGCAAACTTCTCAGGTTGAACAGGATATTCATAGAACCCGGATACTGGCCCCTTATGCTGGCAAAATTACCCAGGTAAAGGTTTCTGTTGGTGAACGCGTCAGGGTAGGGGATCAGTTGTTGGAAATATTCGACTTAACCGCTATAGAAGTTCGTGCGCAGGTTCCGGAAAAATATCTGCCGGCTATCCGAAACAGTCTGCAAGAAGGCGAGCACGTGCGGGGAAAGTTACAGCTTGAAGGGCAAACCTATGAAATGCACCTGGATCGGTTGGCCGGCCAGATTAAGACGGGTCAAGGAGGCCTGGATGCGTTTTTCCGATTTATTAACAGTGCAGGCAATATCGAACTGGGTCGGGTAGTGGAGTTAAATATCGAGTTGCCGGCTATTGCCGACAGCATTGCTCTGCCGTCTACAGCACTGTATGGATCAAACACGGTTTACCGGATAATAGCTCAACGCCTACAAAACGTAGAGGTGACTTACCTGGGTGAAACCGCTGGTGTAGATGGTGCTAAGTTGGCCATTGTGGAAAGTTCAATTTTGCAGCAGGGAGATCAGGTGGTGATTACGCAGATCCCGGCAGCGGTGAATGGCCTAAAGGTAGATATACAGTTGAAATGAACCGTCTGACTCCTTTCATTAAGAAACTTGCTGGCTGATTAACGATCGATGCAATCTGAAAATCGTTCCGATGTATTGGGGGTTTTTACTAACCATCCGGTAGCCGCCAATTTGCTCATGGTCATGATGGTGTTGGCGGGGTTTTGGGGTCTTAACAACCTGAATACTCAGTTCTTTCCCACGTTTAACCTCGACTTTGTCTCAGTGCGAGTGGCGTGGACCGGTGCCAGCGCCGAAGATGTGGAGCAGTTGATTACCACACCCCTTGAGCAGGAATTATCCAACGTTGATAGTGTTAAACAACTTACCTCCACTTCATCGGATGGCCGTGCCTCGATAACACTTGAGTTCGAGGAAGGCACGGACATGAGTCTGGCTGTAGACCAGGTTAAGGAAAAGGTTGGCCTGGTGCGAAATCTTCCGGCTACCGCTGAGACCCCGGAGATTAATCGTGTTGTACGTTATGAACCGGTTGCCAAGGTGGTTATTAGCGGCTCACAAACCTTGCGCGAATTACGCCAGATTGCCTATCGATTCGAAAAAGAATTATTAGACAAAGGTATCGCAAGAATAGCTATTAGTGGTCTGCCCGAAGAAGAGATTGCCATACAAATTCCAGCGGAAACCCACAAGGAACTGGGATTGTCTTTAGCGGATATTGGTCAGCGCATTGCCGCAGCTTCAATTGATGCGCCCGTGGGTTTGATCGGTCGTGACGAGGTGGCTCGTCAACTGCGTTTTGTTGATCAACGTCGTAGCGATTTGGCATTTGCAGATCTGCCGGTCAGAGTCAGTGATTCAGGGCAGCGCACCACTGTCGGTGATATTGCGGTTATAGAGCGCCGACCACGTGACCAACAGGTGTCAGTGCGCTTTAGGGGAAAGCCAGCCGTTGAAATGCAGCTGTCCAGAGCAGAAACCAGTGACAGCTTGAAGGCGGCCAATATTCTTTCTGAGTGGGCTGCTGAGACTAAAGCCTCACTACCGCCCGGAGTTGAGGTTTATACCTACGACGAGAACTGGAAGCTGATTAAAGGACGCATCATGCTGCTAGTAAAAAATGGTGCTACCGGCCTGTTACTGGTTGTCCTGATTTTGTTCCTGTTCTTGAGTGGCCGTATCGCCTTCTGGGTGACCATAGGAATTCCGGTTTCTTTCATGGCGACCCTGGGCATTCTGTATTTGATTGGTGCCTCTATCAATATGGTCAGCCTGTTTGGACTGATCATGGCGCTGGGTATTATTGTTGATGATGCCATTGTAGTGGGTGAAGATGCAGAGTCTCACTTCAAATCCGGAGAGTCTTCGCTAGATGCAGCAGAAATGGGCGCCAGGCGCATGTTCGCGCCGGTTATGTCTTCATCGCTTACGACCATTGCAGCTTTCCTGCCATTGTTGTTAGTAGGCGGCATTATCGGCAATATTCTGCATGCCATTCCGGTAGTCGTAATCTGTGTAATCATTGCATCCCTGATTGAATCCTTCCTGGTTTTGCCGGGCCATATGCGCGGTTCATTTCGACACATGAAGCGACATGCAGCAGGCGGTGTGCGCGGTTTTCTGGATCGTGGCTTTGATCGTTTCAAAGAGGGTATTTTCAGACCCACAGTGAAAGCGGCAGTAACTTATCGCTGGATAAGTCTGGCACTGGCATTCGCTTTAATGATTCTCACTGTTGGCTGGATGGCCGGTGGCCGCATTGCGTTTACCTTTTTTCCGGTTGCAGAATCTACTACGCTGTATGCCAACGTCAGTTTTGTTGCCGGCACCCCGGCGAGTAAAGTGCGCGGCTATCTCGATCATATGGCGAAAGAACTGGATAGCACCGAAGCATCTCTGGGTGGTGACCTCCTGGTGGCTGCGGTGGTACGCCATGGTACGATTTTCATCCCGGGCGGACGCGGTAGTGTGAGAGGCGATCAATACGGATCTGTCGTCGTGGAATTAACCGAGCCCGACCAACGCACAGTTCGAAATCGACAGTTTATTGCCGACTGGCGTAATCGATTAAAGCCGTTGTCAGGTATGGAGAACTTGACTGTAACAGAACGTCGCGGCGGCCCGCCTGGACGAGACATAGACATTCGTATAACTGGTGCAACCACTGCAGCAGTAAAAGGCGCTGCCCAGGAGCTGCGGCAATTGTTAAGCTCGGTGCCTGGGGTATCTGGTATCGATGATGATCTACCATTTGGTCGTGAGCAGTTGGTCTTAAGTCTGACGCCAACAGCCCAGGCTCTGGGGCTTACCGTGCAAGAAGTCAGTCGACAACTGCGTGCGGCTTACGATGGCTATCTGGTGCAGATTCTGGCGGACAATCAAGATGATGTTGAGGTGCGGGTGGTGTTGCCGGATTCCGAACGTAACCATCTGGATAGTCTCGATACCATGGAGATCATTCTGCGTGGCGGCAATTCGGTGCCGGTTAGTAATGTGGTGAATATTAAAACCCGACGTGGTTTCGATTCCATTCGACACGCTGACGGCAAGTTGGCGGTTACCGTTACCGGCGATGTAGACAGTGCTGTGAATAACGCCAACGTTATTCTGGAGAGTTTTCGTGAGAAGAATCTGCAGCAGCTATCGGATAGCTGGGGTGTAAAGTTTTCTCTGGAGGGGCGGCAGGCCGATCAACAGGAAACCATTGGCGATATGAAACGCGGTGCCATTCTGGCCCTTATTATGATTTATTTAGTATTGGCCTGGGTATTTGGTTCCTACGGCTGGCCAATAGTCGTTATGTTCATCATTCCATTTGGATTGATCGGTGCATTCTGGGGCCATGTACTAATGGGTCTGGACTTAACGCTCTTATCTCTGTTCGGCTTCTTTGGTCTGGCAGGAATTGTGGTCAACGATTCCATCATACTGGTGATGTTTTACAAGGAATTGAAACAGTCTGATAACGGACTATCAACGTTCGACGCTATTATTGAGGCCGCTTGTCGGCGGTTGCGTGCTGTGTTGTTAACATCACTAACCACCATTGGTGGATTGATACCGTTGTTGTTTGAAACGTCCCTGCAGGCTCAGTTCCTGATACCCATGGCGACTTCCATCGCATTCGGTCTGGCGTTCTCCACTTTGCTGGTGTTGTTGCTCGTGCCTTCATTGCTGTATCTGCACGAACAGATTGTTGAGTTGTTCACAGAGCAGCCAACTGAGACCAATGCTATTGCCGCAAACTCTTGAACTCCGATATATTAGGCGGCTTGAGTATATTCCTTATCCCCCAACCTGAATAATCCCATGTTAGAAAATATTGTTATTGTCGGCGCCGGCCAGGCCGCAGCTTCGGTAGCCACCCGTTTGCGTAAAAAAGGTTATACCGAGTCTATTACGGTTATTGGTAACGAACCTGTTCTGCCTTATCAGCGCCCACCGCTTTCTAAAAAATATCTAAGCGGAGAGATGGAGCAGGACAAACTCCTGATACGTCCGGCGGATTGGTATACAGAAAACCAGGTAACGGTTATTACCGATACCGAAGTAGTCGGCATAGATCTAGCTAACAAACAACTCAGCCTCGACACAGGCAGTCAGTTTCCCTATGACAAGCTGGTGTTAACCACCGGTTCTGACCCTGCCCGGTTACCCGCAGCAATCGGCGGTGGGCTCGATGGCGTGTATACCATGCGTAGTATGGCCGATGCCGATGCTATATCATCAGAATTAGTCAGTGGTCGTCATGTGTTGATCGTTGGTGGTGGATATATCGGTCTTGAAGCAGCCGCCGTAGCGCGATCACAAGGTCTGCAAGTAACCCTGGTAGAAATGGCCGGTAGAATTCTTGGTCGTGTGGCCTGTAAAGAAACTGCCGACTGGTTTCGTAATGTACATACCGAAAAAGGCGTTAAAATTTTTGAAGGCGTTGGCTTGAAAAAACTCATTAACAACGGCGACCGCGTATCAGGTGCGGTGCTAAGCGACGGCTCTGAGATTCAAGTGGATTTTGTAATCGTCGGTATTGGCATACAACCCAATGCGCAACTTGCCGAAGACGCCGGGCTGGAAATCGAAAATGGTATAGCAGTCAATGCGCAATGCCAAACCAGTAACAACGATATTTATGCCGCTGGAGATTGCGCAAGCTTTCTACGCCAGGGGCAAAGAATTCGACTGGAATCCGTTCAAAATGCCGGTGATCAGGGCGACCTGGTGGCAGACAATATTCTGGCTGAGGACGAACCCAGAGACTATGCTCCGTTACCCAGATTCTGGTCCGATCAATACGATTGCAAATTGCAGATAATCGGCCTGGCCATAGACTACGACAGAGTCGCAACGCGAGTGGGTAAGAAACCAGGAAGTTTATCGGCCTGGTATTTTCGCGAAGGCAAACTAATTGCCGTGGATGCCATGAATGATCCTATTTCCTATGTTATGGGTACCAAAGCACTGAGTAAGGGTATAGCATTTCAGGCAGACGATATTGCCAATCCGGATTTTGATCCTGGTGCGTTTATAAAGGCGGCTGGTTAGAGACTTTCATTGATATGAAGTTCCTGAACATTGGAATCAATCATTCCTACGCGGGCTTTTTTGCATATGTAAACTTCGCGGTTAATCAAATACTCTATGCTGAGAGACATGGTTTGCAGCCGGTCGTCAATTTCAGCAACTGGTCAGGGGATGGTCCCAACGCGTTCTATGATCCAGCCCGGGGTACCAACATGTGGGATTACTACTTTGAGCCGGTAGCCGATCTAACATATGCTGAACTAGTAGCCAGAGTGGCTGATCCAGATGAGCTACTGTCAAATAAGGATATTCTTAAATTGAGCTCGAAGGAACTCTGGTTTGTGCATAGTAAAGAGTCCCAGAATGTCTATCCTTACCCACATGGGATTCACTACCAGACTTATTAAGAGGATCCCGAATGGTATCTGAAACAGCGACAGCGCGCAGCGCGAATCACTCGGGACTATGTGCACGTCAAATCGCATATACAGGAGAAGGTGGATATTTTTACCAAGCTGCACTTCATCGGGAATAAGGTTCTTGGCATCCACATGCGTGGAACCGATAAAGGCGCAGCCAATGCGCCACCTGCATTGATGAAAGTCATCAAGCCGCGTGCATGTTTCTCTCACATCGACGACTACACAAAACAGAATGGACGCTGCAAAATTTTTGTTGCCACCGATCAGCAGCAATTCCTCGATCAATTGAAGACCCGATATGGTGATCGCATCGTGTCATATGATGCAATACGTGCATCTGATGACCGAAATCCCTTTGATGTTGATCGCAATGATGGGTATCAAAAAGGTGAAGAAGTTCTAATTGATTGCCTGCTCCTTTCCCGCTGTGACTATCTGCTCAAATGCACCTCAGCGGTAGGCGAGTTTGCCATGTACTTCAACCCATCTTTAAGCTGCATAGATCTCAACCATCTCTTGAAGCGAGCCTCCGCATTCACCCGATGGAAGGCCCGCTTGAAGCGCCGTCGCTATACCCGCTACTTGCACGAAAAATGGCAAGTTTATAAGCGTGCTGGAAAAATTATGCGCGAACTAGGGCAAGCAGTCTTCTATCACGACCTGCAATGCATTTCGGGATACGGAGACCGATTGCTCGACACCTGGGCTGCACTCACCATTGCCAGACTCCACCGACCCGATGCCCGCGTCAAGGTTCGTTGGCGAGAGGGCAAAACATTCATAGGCTTTACAGGGACCTACGCCACAGACTATGTTTTACATAGCAGACTGTAAGTTCATCGACGAGCCACCCACTGAAGCTCTGAGCGTTGAGAATGTATTTAGCCATACCAGGCTAAATAATACCTGTGTTGCTCAACTTCCTTCTGATATTTACCAAATCATACTGAGAAGTGGCATGGCCTGGGGGACTAGTAGCCCAGGTCGTCTATATCAAGACGTTGGCTCTTACGGCCTTGACCCCGACCTCGGAGCCGAAAGTGTAATGCAGGCATTTAGCAGTGTTGCCCGATCGACTACACCGACCCAGCGCGTTGTTGACGGGATTCCGGTTGATATAGCTAAAAGAGTTGGAATCCACAATCGACTTATGGATAAAGTGGTAAAAAAGGACAATAGGTACGAAATGAGCACGGATACCTGGCACTCGATTGAAGCGCGCGGACTACGATATATCCAGCAATGCATCGACATGGGTGAGCCATTGTTTATATGTTCCGATGACCCGGAATACAGCGCCTCTCTGGTTGCAGATATACGAGTCAGGGGTGGCGACGTGGCGATTGCACACCCCGTGAAGGCGCACCGGCAGGAATTTGGTTACGACGCCCTCGTCGACTTTTGTGCACTCTCACGTTGTAAACGGATTGTTCAAATGACAAAGTATTCAACCTTCTCCATAGCAGCTTCAATTGTGGGCAATATACCCATCGTTAACCTGTACATTGATGACAAGGGAGTTGGTACTGGGCTGGATATCTGGCGTAGCGTCTTACCCAAGCTTGAACACGTCGGGGAGTAATTCTTTCAAATGATGCGATTTAACATGCATATTTCAGCAGTTGTGAATAGGTGGCTGATGGATGGCTCGTGTTAGGAAACTCACTTAATCGTAACAACGCAATTACTAATAAATACTTAATAAATCTGGATACGCGAGCAGATCGACTAGCAGAGTTTAATGAAAACTTTCCGCTTGGCAGTTACGTTCGATTTTCCGCAGTTGAAGGGAGGAACATTGCATCTCTTGCCAAATATAACAAGGTTTATTCAAACCTTCTAATAAAGTCTGCTTTCAAGGGCTATGATAAATCCCGAACATGGGGCTTTTTCGGCTGCTCTCTGTCGCACTACGAGGCCTGGAAGTCAATAGTACAAAACCCGGATTACGCAGAAATGGATTTATTTCTGATCATGGAGGACGACTGTATGTTTTCAGAACGAATAGGCAAGGAATGGACTAAAATTGAGAAATACCTGCAATGCCTGGAATTTAGCGTGGTATTTCTTGGTGGGCGATTTACGAAAGATTTTTTTCCTGCAACCATAAAAGAGTGGGAGGATTTAGGTGAAGGCTTTTTCAAAAGACCAAACAACATCAGCAATATCGATAAGGGCGGTGGAATGGACTGGGATAGAACAGCACATGCCTATGTATTGACTAAAAGTTGCTGAACTACGCTGCACCGGGTCTTGGTAAAGTATTGGATATAGATGCCTCCGCACTTTCTGCTGATCAGGCAGGTGAGTTGGCCAAGAAGCGCGCTTTTCATGATGTATTCAGGAGTGTTTTCCCCAGGCTATGTCATGCCCTGTTGTTTAAAACTAAAGATATTTTCAAACAACTTGATGGTTATTCAGAAACTGCCTTTTGGGAGCAGAATGATGACCACCGTAAAGGTGTGGTAGTGATTTTTCTGGACGACCTCGATCGTTGTCCTCAAGATCGAGTAATCGAAGTGCTGGAGGCGATTAACCTCTTTATGGATTTGCCCAGTGTATGTTTCGTTTTAGGTATTGACTGGCAACGGCTGCTCAAAATATTGGAGAAACGCTTCGCAGAACGTAGTGAGGAGTTTCTTGAGAAAATTGTACAGATTTCCCTGGAGTTGCCCGCTATCAACGAACACAATGTCGGTGAGTTTGTTACCGGCCTGGTTGGTCAGCACCTGCTATTACAACTACATCTCGGTGAGCGATGTGCTGATCTGGCTGGCATTTTCAAAGGTGCCAGGCGTCATCCCCGGCATATCAAACGTTTTCTGAACGATCTTTCCATGCGCCTTGCCATTATGCGTAATGCAGAAAAGTTAGGCGATGCCACGCCCGATGTAACTGAGAAAGCGGTAATTGCATGGAATGTATTGCATGAATCCCTGCCGGAATTCGCCATAGATGCCGCGAAGAGTCGTGAGAATCTGGACGGGTTTTTGCGACGGTGGCAAAGCCTGAATACTCAATCCGATGAGATTGAAGGAAAAGAATCTGATAAACAGCTTATATCAGTACATGGCGATGTGAATCATTTTATTCAGGAGCTGGTGGCACTAGACACGGCCCAACGAGAAACATTGGTGCATTTGGCCTCACCGCCTGAAGAAGATAATGATTTGGTACAATTGGTAGATCGTATTAGCACAGAAGGTATTGGTGGACTGGCATGGTGCCAAATTAAGCGCGGCACATTCCAGATGGGATCGGATGATGGCGGAAAAAATGAGAAACCGGTGCATTTGGTAACAATTTCCAATGACTTTCAAATCAGCCGTTTTCCAATCACTAATTCTCAGTATTATCAGTTTTTAGAGGAGACCGAATGGTCTCGAAAGCCACCCAAGCATTGGGACCAGAAGTTGATCCCTTCTGGACTGGAACAGCATCCAGTAGTTCATGTTAGTCACGCGGATGCAACAGCCTATTGCGACTGGTTGACTGAAAAAGAGAAGCTTTTAGAAAGCAAACGAGTTCGGTTGCCTACAGAAGCGGAATGGGAATATGTGGCAGCAGGTGTTGGTGGCATAACACGACGGTATCCCTGGGGTGATGAAGAGCCGGATAAGAATCGTGCCAATTTCAAGACCTCGGCCACCACCCCCGTGGATGCCTTTCCAGACGGCGCGACACCCATGCCGGAAGGTGTTATGGATATGGCCGGCCATGTATGGGAGTGGTGTCTGGATGGCTATAGCGAAATATTCTACGAAGATTGCATAAAAGCTGGGAACAAGCCAGATCCGTTTTCATTGATGTCTAGTTTGGCAGTGCTTCGCGGTGGTTCGGTCGACTACTCCGGGTACTTCCTGCGCTGTGCCGTGCGTAACTGGTTTCCCTCTGTCAGCCGTCTCTACTACCTCGGTTGTCGTGTGGTGTTGTCCCCATTCACCCCCTCTGAATCCTGAATCTCTTATCTCTAACCCTCTGGGGTTCTGTGGGAACCGTAATGGCACAAACTGAATCACCTCTATTTAGCAAAACTTTCGATTTTCTGGAATGGCTTCTGAAGGTCAGTAACCACTTTCCGAGAGCCTATCGTCAGTCTCTCACGGCCAGGTTACTAAACAGCGTTTTTGATTTTCGCGAAGCCATTGAAAATCCCAACAACAATCGCGGTCAGGGCCGCTTTGCGGCTCTTAGTCGCGCAGATGAGAAACTTCAACTGGTAAGGGTATATTTCAGGCTAACCTACAAATTGCAATGGATTAACCTGGGGCAATATGAGCACGGCGCGAAAATGGTTCATGAAATGGGTCGGTTATTGGGCGGTTGGAAAAAAATTTCCCAAATCAATACAAAATAACGGTTTAAAGTACACTATAGATGGGTCGGCTCAGACCGACGGTGCTTCGCGGTGGTTCATTCAACAACTCCGAGAACAACCTGCGCTGTGCCGTGCGTAACAGGAATTACCCTG
>JBLHGU010000011.1:0-53472 GCA_047615875.1 Parasphingorhabdus sp. | reverse complement strand
GCTATTTATTGGTCGCCAATGAGAAACCAGTACGACTGAACTCATCTTCTTTGCATCACTTATAAATTGCGCGTCGCTTTGTCGACTTAACCGTTACCGCCAGTGTCTGTCGCCTACACCAAGCTCCATGAATAACGCCTCCAGATAATCATCTTTATCGAGAAAAGGCAGTCTCAGATGCCTGGATATTTTCAACCCCAGTACAGACTTACCACTAGCTGGCAATCCAGAGATCAGGATGCACATACTAGTCAGTGAAAGTGATCCGAAGGAATGACTATTTATTCAACCGACCCTTTTAAAGAAATCATTAAAGAGTTACTCATTAGTAAAACTGGATTCTGGGCTGTCAAAGCTTGATGCTAAACTTCATACTCGCGATCGTGTTTGAGTGCGGGGACTCTACTTCGAGCAGAAATAACTTCGGCCAGGTCCAGCGTCGCAACTATCACATCCTGATCATCTCCGGCTTCCGCCATAATCTCTCCCCAGGGATTGATAATCAGTGAATGCCCATAGGTTTTAGCTTTTCCATGGAGTCCATACTGGCAGGGAGCAACGACAAAACTACCCGTTTCTATAGCACGGCTTCTGAGTAAAACATGCCAATGTGCCTTGCCCGTGGTATGCATAAAAGCGGCCGGCACAGTGAGAATTTCTGCACCCTGTTGAGCGAGTGTACGGTATAGTCCGGCGAATCGCAGGTCGTAGCAAATACTCAGGCCCAGCTTGCCGAGGGGAGTATCTGCCAATATCGCCTTACTGCCAGGGTTAAAAGTATCTGATTCCCGATACTCTTCCCCATTACCCAACATCACGTCGAACATATGGATCTTGTCGTAGCGACAAAAAATCTCACCCAGTGCATTAATCAATACCGATCTGTTGCGTAGCTTACCCGCTTCATCCATCACGGCAACTGAACCAATTAGCAACCAGCAGCCCAGTTCTTTAGCTTGAGCACTAAACGCCTGCAACGCCGAATGACCCGTTTCAACCTGGGGACCAGTATCAAAAAGCTCCGGAGTAACATGGAAATGGCTGCAAAACTCTGGCAGACAAATCAACTCTGCGCCCTGCAAAGAAGCACGTTCAATTAGAGAATGACATTCCTCCAGACTTTGATTGGTATCATCGGAAGCGCAATTCTGTACGCAAGCTACAGTAACAGTGTGAGTCATGATTAGTTCCTGGCTGAAGATAATGTCGGATTATTTCTAAAATAGATATACACGATGACAGTACAGATAAAGGTTATCAGGCTGGAAAGATACATGGCAATGGAAAAACTGTGCAAATAAGCGGCCTTAATTAAAGAACTAATGTTCATTGCCAACCCAGCATCGAGATCCACTGGAATTTTGATCTGACTCATCAGCGCAGTCCGCTCAATAAAATAATCACGGGTCGCAGAATCTACCTGTAGCTCACTCAGGCCATGAACAAAATCCAATTCAAAAACTGCCAACATTAACGAGCCTAAAAGGGCGATTGAGAGCATAGCTGCGATCCTTGAAGCAGAATTATTTACCCCGGATGCAACACCGGCATGTTCATCCGGCAAAGAAGTCATGGCTACCATAGTTAACGGTGATACCACCAGCGCAAGCCCAATTCCATACAGCGTCATTAGTGGTAGCAGATCACGCCAATAATTTTCCACATTACCTAGATTGGCCAGCATAAGCATACCAATAAGCATACAAACTAGCCCGCCCAACAAGGGTCTGCCAGCCCCATAACGATCCGCCCAACGTCCACTGAGCCGGGAAATAATTAATACACAAAGAGAAATGGGCGCCAGTGACAGTCCCGCCTCAAGTGCACTGTAGTTCTGAATTTGTTGAAGATTGAGTGGCAAAAAAAGAAAAATTCCACTAACCGCTATCCACAGCAGTAGTGTCACAAAATTAATCATTCTGAAAGCCGCATAACGAAATAGTTGCGGCGCAATAAGCGGGTGCTCAATGCGTCCTTGATGCCAATAAAATAGTCCCAATAACAGGCATCCGCTAACTAACGACCCCAGAATTCGCGGAGATGTTATACCGTAAGTTGTAGCCTCTATCAGGCTGTATATGAGACACCCTAAACCAACCATTAAAAGCACCATGCCGATGAAGTCCAGTGATTTCCCATCAACGCGGTCATCAGCAGGTAGCCATCGAAATGCGACAAATATGGCAAGCATTGCCAGAGGCAAATTAATAAAGAAAACCAGACGCCAGCTACCCAGATCGACCAATAAACCACCGATACTTGGTCCCGCCGCGATAATGGCAGCAGACCAACCTGTCCATAATCCAATGACTTTGCCACGCGACTCCAGAGCCGTATTAGCGATCAATATAGGCAAGCCAACAGAAATCATCATGGCGGCACCAATTCCCTGAAAGGCTCTGGTGGTCAACATTTGCTGCAGGTTATCCGCGAGGCCGGAAAACAAACTGGAAAAACCAAACAGCGTCATTCCAAGACAAAATATTCTGCGCCGTCCAAATCGGTCACCGAGCACGCCACACAACAATAGAGGAGCCGTAAGAAACAACAAATACAGACTTAATATCCACTGTATTCCGGATAAATCAGTACCAAGCCCCCGCTGGATTGCAGGTAAAGCAATATTCACAGCGGTCTGATCCAGATAAACCATTCCGGTTGCTAATACTGCTATTACTAATGCTGCACGATTTAGATTCATTTAGGTTTAAATTCCTACAAACTGCTCAAAGTCTGATACTGACATTCCTGAAATACTGGTCAATAATGAATGCCCGTCCGGGTCATTCGAAAATTTCTGAAGCACCAGCTGAAGAAAAGCTGAGTAATTCCTACTAATATCATACCTAACGTAGATTTCCATGAATCAACTCATCAACCATTGCGTGTTACTAAAATCACGCCCGGTGCAATTACTGACGCAGTTATGCAGCACATTCGTCTTGGAGCAAGAATTATAATATGTGGAACAGTAGCAGTTTCCAGCTGGAGTCCGACTCCGCAGGGACCTCGCATGGAACGCCAATTACTGGAAAATCGTGCTCGTATATAGGGTTTTCTGGTTTTTAATTATGCTGACAGATTCAATGAGGCTATCGATTAACTAGCCGACTGGATCCGTTCTGGAAACCTTAGTTTTGCCGAGGACATTCTTACAGGAATCGAGCATGCTCCGGATGCCATCGCCAGACTTTATCGAGGTGAAAATATTGGTAAAAGTTTAATTCGCCTGGTTGGTTAACCAAATGTCAGTTCATTCGAAAAATATGCCTAAAAGGCATATTACTGAAACAGTCGATTATTTAAAATCTAGCCACTTTTGCTGCTACCCACAAAGGCCATCAGGGATGCGGGAGAAATTCCTGGTACCCCAGTTATGTAGTAACATGCCTCGATGACACCGAATAAATCCTATGGAGATTGAAATGAGTGACGATACAAAGATGAACGGTAGCTGCATGTGCGGGGCGGTGCGCTATGAGACCACGGGCGAGTCCTTTGCGGTGACTCACTGTCATTGCAACAGCTGCCGCAGACACAACGGCGCGGTGGTGGCAACCCTGGTTGGATTCAAGGTTGACCAGGTTAGATTCGGCGGTGATGAGCGTAAGATCTACGAGTCATCGCCGGGCGTTGGCCGCGCGTTTTGTGGTAAGTGCGGGACGCCGCTCACCTGGGAGGGCGACGGTGGCGACTTGGGACCAATCTTCGAAATTCACATCAACACCTTCGACAAGCCTGATGTTCTGGTACCTACTGCACATGCCTTCGAACCTGAGCGTATGCCCTGGTTCGACATCGCTGACAACCTGCCACGATTCTCGGGCTTTGCCGACGACAGCCCACTACTGCGTCATGGTCCAGTGAGAGAGGGTTTGCCTTCTTCCTGAGGGCACAAACGAGTACGGATTGAGGACGTTAAGCGCTGTGATATTTGGGCACACCGAGGGTCCATGACCGATTCCCGAATATTGCCTCGTAGTAAACGAACCCTTCATTGTCGTATTTACCAATGACAGTTTTAAGTACGCCGGGGACGGCCTAAAATTCTAATATGACTCAAAGTTCCCGGAGCAGGCATTTGGTATGTTTTGCTGACTCTTGCTAACTAAATTCATTAAGTTCCTATTTTCTGCACCATAGTAGTTAACGGAAAAGTTGCAAGAATGGCGTCTCAGATAAACTTTAATATTTCACCACCTGCATCTTCTATTGGCGCAGCAATACACTCAAAGTACTGATCCAGGATTTCAACCAATTCTTCAGATGAATAAATATTACCCAAGCTGGTAAACCCGCGTAAGTCACAAAACCATATGATAGCGTTTATCTGCTCGCCGGTACCTCTTTTAAACGCGCCATCAATAACACGTTGGGCAGCGTTTTCGCCTAAATACACAGCAAGTAAAGATTTACTCGCCATTTCAGCCGTTGTCACTCGCGCCTTCCAGCTTAACGGTTCACAAAACTCTTTCAGAGTGTTAATTTCAAGTTTTGAAAAACCCTCAGCACGTTTAGTAACAAACGATATCCACGGCATATCATCGGCGTGATGTGTAGGAAATGGAACTATCAGATAGTCCGTCCCGCCCTCCTTCTTTATCTCTTCCAACAATGGAAATGGCAATCTTTCCTCGGTATCAAGTCGCCAGCGTAACACTTTCCTTTGGGTGTAAACGGCTTCTCCTGGTGAATTTAAAAATGTCGACGTTGCTCTAATATCATTATCATGTCGGAATATCTCCGCCCCGTCCATGAAGGTCCACACAACTTGTGTTCCCCATAGTTCCGGGTGAGATGTGGGGAACCACATACTGGAGCGATAAACATCGATGCCTAATAAGTTAATACCGGTATTGAATCGGCACAACAACTCATCTGGAGCCTGGTCAGCGGGGTCATATTTTCTGAGCCATTGGCGAAACTCATTCTCTTCATCCAATTCGACAGGGCTAACAGGCATTTAAATAGAATTCTCAGGGTTCCAAATATAATTTATCGGCTTGCATAAAAGCTAACCTCTTGATTAGTTTCGCGAACTTTCTCAGTGACATAACTGTTTTATACGGCGATATTATGCTGGGTTAACATATTCACCCAACCGGTGTTTACTCATAAACGTTTCCGAATTGGAAACCGACTGAATAATCAGTTTTAGTATTACTGAGACAGTCTATTATTTCAACTCCAGCGACTTAGCGGGCTATTGCTCTTTTGAGGCATTCAACTAATAAGCATTGCAACGGAAATAATAACTAGCCATAGAAGAATAGCTAGTAAAAACTTTTGTTGCACCTGCACTATACAATCGGCAAGCAGTATCTAGATTTGTATGTCCACCCCCGACAAAACCCCAAACATCCATACCTGCACTTACCCCCGCTAGGACGCCGTTAATACTATCTTCTATAACTACACATTGCTTAGCAGCAACATCAAGGTGTTTTGCCGAATATAAAAACAAATCAGGTGAAGGCTTTCCTCGTAGGACTTGTTCACCAGAGTATATATGAGAGCCGAACAAAGTTTTTAATCCCGTAAGTTCAAGCTTTCTATGCAGAGTATCCAATTTACTAGATGAAGCAACAGCAGAGGGGGTTTTCAAAGTGTTTATGAATGAGGCAGCACCTTCTATTTCCTTTAGTTCAGATTCAAAAACTACCGAGCTTTCTTTCGCGATACTAGTCTCATAATCAGTGGGGAAAACTTTATTATATTTTTCTAGGTAATCGGCGCTTAACTCGTAGATATAGTCATCGTTTGTTAAGCCCAGAAATCTTTCCTGGTATTCAACATTCGTGTAAATTAATCCGATTTTCTGCAGATGTTTTCGCTCGATAGCACTATAAATTATTTCTGAATCAACAAGCACTCCGTCACAATCAAATATTATAGCTTTATCTTTACGTTCCATTTTCTATCTACTCAATAAAAGTATAGAACGAAGAGAAACTCGACGTTTTACTAAATTCGAATATAAGTTCGGCTCAGCCATAGAACGGTCGTACCCTCGGCTACACGTTTAAAGCCGGCTTTAACGAGTAGATTTTCAATGAGATCGGGTGAATGCACATAGGGCCTGAAGTCTGAACGAAGAAGGCGCATAAGTAATGTGCCTATTTTTTCTGCTATACGATTAAAAAGAGTATTTCTTGGCAGGGTAAAAGCAAAAACTTTTCGTGTCAGGGCGGCCGAGGTTTGGGCTAATCCCACTACATCCGGATAACAACAAAACACCTTGTCCAATATTGTTATATCAGCTTCGGACAGTTGATCAGCACTCTGCATAAAGTCACCTACAATATACGTACAACGATCAGCCAGATCGAGGCTATCCGCGCTTTGTCTTGCCTGTTCAACCATTTTGTCTGAAAGGTCAATACCGGTTGCGCTGGCCGCGCCTGATTTAATTAGTTGTTGATGAAAAAACCCCACCCCGCTGCCAATCTCCAGTACAGTCGCTTCAATTACTCCCTGGTCAGTTATTTGTTTTTGCAATTGCCTCTGTGAACCTTCAAAACCCTTTTTCTCAAACCGCTTTCTATAACGTTTCGCTCGGCGGTCAAACACTTTAGCTCCAGACTTTGCGTGAGGACAGCAATTAATCATAATGTTGCTCCTGTTCTAAATGTAAAAAGCCTTCATTGAGGACATTAAGAAATGAGTCGATATCATCGGCACTAATACACATTGGTGGCTTTATCTTAAGCGTATTACTATATTTACCATCACTGGAAAGTAGTATGCCATGACGTTTACAATACTCTATTAATAACCCGGTCTCATTTGTAGCAGGCTCCAGAGTTTGTTGATCTCTAACCAATTCTGCACCAACAAATAAGCCGATCCCTCGAACATTTCCAATTAGGTGATGTTGATTGGAAAGATTTCTCAAACCAGATTGTAATTGTTCTCCCCGATTGAATGCATTCTCTACCAACCGGTCTATACCTATGGTATCTAGAACTGCAGTTGCAATCGCCATAGAAACCGGGTTACCGCCGAATGTATTGAAGTACTCCATACCATTGTGAAATGAGCGGGCGATTGCCGCTGTAGTAACCACTGCAGCCACCGGATGACCATTACCAAGGGGTTTACCAATAGTAACAATGTCAGGTACTACATTCTGAGTCTCAAACCCCCAGTAGCAACGCCCCATACGACCAAGCCCTACCTGTACCTCATCGGCAATACAAACACCACCCGCTGCTCGAGCTTGCTCATAAACTGCAGCTAGATAGCCCTCAGGAAATACTTGTTGGCCACTCACACCGCCCAGTGATTCAGCAATAAATCCTGCTAGTCTTCTACCACTCTGCTGTAACAACAACAGCTGTTGCTTTGCAGAAGCTGCATACATTTCAGCAGCTTTGTCATTATCTTCTCGAAACTCACCCCTGTATATGTCCGGTAAGCTACACATCCAGGTATTTTGCGGACAACCTGAACCTCCTTTGCCATCGAACTTGTATGGACTTACATCAATCAGGCTACCGAGGTTGCCATGATAGGACTGCTCCAGTACAAGCATGTCATTGTGACCAGTGTGGCAACGTGCCAGGCGTAGCGCCAAATCATTTGCTTCGCTGCCAGAGTTAACAAAAAAACAAACTGACAAAGGATCCGGTAACAATGCACATAGTCGTTCAGACAGGTGAGCGATGTTGTCATGTAGATAGCGGGTATTGGTGTTTAATTCTGCCATTTGTTTTTGGCCCGCTGCTACAACTCGCGGGTGACAGTGTCCTACATGACAAACGTTGTTAACCATATCAAGATATTTAGTACCTGTATTATCATACAGGTACTGCATACTGCCTTTATCTATTTTTAATGGTTGCTTATAAGACAAGCTTAACATTCGCCCCATTCTTTGCTTTCTTTTTTCTAATAACTCATCAGGCTCTCGAGAGCTTTCTGCCTGACAATCGATGGGCATATTTAGTATCAAATTAGGGTTGGGACAAACACTCTGCCAGGTGGAAATACTTGAGGCATTGCCTACTCCATGAATACCTGTACCCATACCTAGTAGTGTCGTCAGAATCTGAATGTGCGTGTGAGGAGGCCAGTTGCCATTATGAGGATAATTACCTATCCAGCCAATAATCTCACCTCTTTCAATGCTTTGGCCCACAACCAAATGATCGAGAGTTTGCAATGACAAATGTCCATATTTAGTCCAGAAAATAAGACCCGGCTGCGGTTCATGGCGTAAAATTACGATAGGTCCGTAGTCATAGGCATCACTGTTATTAGCAATACCTTCAACAGTTCCGGACAGTGGTGCATATAATGGCTCTTCTGCATTCATGAAAAGATCAATGCCAAGATGTCGATCTCGACGCTCGGCCGGGTTCATAGTCTCAAATACTTCAGACTGATAGATACCGCGCTTCTCCAGGTAACGGCCCACGCCAACGCTGGCATTTACAGATTTCATTTTGTTGAAAATAAACCTGGTAAACTTCTTAGCACTGGTTAATTGTCGCAAATCATTTGCGTGCTCGCCATCGATACTGAGATCCAGCAACCGCAGATTGTTTGAGTTGGTTAGATCGTAATTGCATACTGCTCCGAACTGGCCACGATGAGAGTGTAACCAACGAACCACCTTGTATGCATTTGGACAAGGATGATATCCACAGGCATCCCGTAACCTAAAACGTATTAGTTGCTTGTTCTCTGAACGAATCTTCCTCAGTAAATCGTGGAAAGGCGCCTGGCTAATCAATAAATATTGATTATCGGGGTCTTTGGCAAATTGCCGATTCGCCATACATATACTGATAGCTACGCGAGTGAGGGCTAGATCAAAAATTAACTCTGCTTCTACGGGCGTAAGGGGATCAACGGAATGATAGCCCGAAACTAGTGGCAATATTGCCGCAACAGGGTCTGCTTGATTGCACATTAAATAGGCTGCAGCCACCGCAATTTCAGTAACACGATGCCCGATAATCATGTCGCCGAAATCTATAAGGCCAAAAATTGCCCCATCCTGGTCAAGCAATATATTGTTATCGTTAGCATCATTGTGTATGACCTGGCTGGGAAGTTCGTTTAGAGCCGGCAGTAAGCAATCTTCAAACCGATTCAGAATAACTTTTACCTGGCCTCGAATTTCTGTATTCTCGATAGTTGAAGCCATTTCTCGATGCTGACTGGCTTTTTTCATATCCCATAAAAAATCCCGATCTGCCGCGAAGTGGCTAAAAGTTCTCAAAGTAATATCCATTTCAGCAAGGAATTCACCCAGAGCATAGAACTGCTGTGATGTACGCTGTTGCTCTGTTGACCACAGATTGCCAGGCACCCAACTCAATAATCTAACCCGTCTTTGCTCGCCATCTAATTGAATCAATACCTCGCGATTACCTTGCGTGGTTGGTAAAACACGCGGAAAAGGAAGATGTGGCGCATGGCTAGACAACCAAAGCATAGCCTGATTCTGAAAATCGAGAACATTGGGGTCGGCCAAACTATGATGAATCTTCAGAACATAACGTCCCTCACAGTCAGTCACCAGATAATTTAAGTCAAGTTCGCCCGCCAATGCTTCAATTGAGCACTGGATGCCATAGTGCTGCAGGGCGATTTGCTGTACTTTTTCACTAGAGATCATGAATACTTATGTCCAAAGAACAATTACCAGACCCACCACAGGCTCATATACCAAAATACGGGCTCTGTTAGTCTATCAAACAATACAAAATTACTATTTGTAAGGGCACAATGGGCGAGTTTCTTTCATTTTAGCCACCAACATACTACAATTTAGCACTATTAGCTGATCGCAAATAAGTTTTGCAAGATCGAGACTAATCCATTCTTACAGTACAAGGAATGTATTGAACAATTATAAAGGTTTCCAATAGTGTAATTTGGTAAATGTAATTGGCGTCGTATGACCGGGGTATATGGAAATTGAAAATGCAAATGTAGAAGCCACTAGCTTGGATAGAAGTACTTCTACATTATATTTTTAATTCAGGGGATTGTTTAAGTGTCGAGGAATTGTTATCGCATGAGGCATATAAGGAATTCGCTATTATCAGGAAATAATTGTGGACATTGATAATGTTGATCCAGACATAGAAGTTGGGCCCAGCCAGGAATCCGATTCTCTGGGATTAGTGCATGATCTGGCAATGCAGATCCTACGGGTATCAAACCTCGAAGAAACTTTGTTGTTGATTGTTCAAACAACAGTCAAAGATTTTAAATTTCACAACTGCACCATCTATTTATTGTCAGACGACCATAGCACTTTGCACCGTCGGGCTTATGACTGTGAAAATCCTGATGCGAATAATGACTTCCTGCCCCAATCAGTAATTGTTGGTGATGGCACTATTGGTAGTGCGGCAAAACGTGGCCATTTTCAATTTATTACCAACAAGTTGACCCCTGGTGACCCTTTTCACGATGTGATACCCGGTCAAGCGATGTTGGTTATACCCATCATTTTTGATGATGTTTCCCAGGGAGTCATCGTATCTAGTCACCCTCATGATGACTATTTCACCTATTCCCACATGAAATTGCTGTCTGCTGTTGCATCTGTTGCAAGTGCGCGAATCAGTGTTGCTCGTAATCTGGAGAAACTGGAGCGGACCATCAAACAATTGGAAACTACTCAATATGAGTTAAGTGAAGACCGAGAACGCTATCGGCTTTTGTTTGATCATCATCCTTCCATGGTGTTTTCACTGAACCAGGAAGGCATCGTAACCGATATAAATGGATTTGCACTTAGCGCACTGGATTACGAATATGACTATCTCAGGGGATCCCAGTTTTGGGCCATACATCCTCTGACCGAGCGGCAATTGATAATGGATATGATTAATTCACCACCGGAAAATAATGCCATTACACACTGGGAAAGCACGATAGTTAAGCTTGGTGGAAAACAGATTCATGTTCGTTACACCGTTCGTGTTTTTACTTATCCGGGAGAAGAAGACCCATCTCTGTTAATTATGGGTGAGGATATTACTGATAAGTATCGTATGGCAGGTAAGCTTGAATATGAAGCGACTCACGATCCGTTAACCGGGATCTACAACCGTCTACACTTTGAAAATGCCCTTAGTCTTGCCATCCAGAATATTGAATCTACTCCAAGCATCCTCTGCATCGCCGATGTTAATGGACTTAAACTGATTAATGATGGCTATGGTCAAAGTACCGGAGATGAATACTTAAAACAGGTGGCATCCGAAGTACTAGACAGTAAGGGAGATCAGGATTTATGTGCCAGAATTGGCGGCGACGAATTTGCGATTTTGTTTCACGACTGCTGCATTGAGACTGCCCGACGACACTGTCAGAAACTCATTCAGCGTACCCGAATACATAGCGACCAATTTGAAAGTACCTTTGATAGTCCTTTGAGTATCGGCATATGTGAAATCCAGGATAGAACTCTTGATATGGGCGTAATTATGGCCCAGGCTGATTCGGCTTGTTTGTCGGCAATGCAAGATGCTCATCAAGATATAGTTGAATATGATAAAACTACTAACCCAGGACTGGGTCAATATCAGGAAGCATCCATAGTCAGCGAGATAAAACGATGTATTCGACAGGAAGAATTTCGACTATTTGGTCAGAAAATTATCAGCCTTTCAGCGTCGAGAAATAACAGTTATGAAGCACTGCTACGTATGTCCGATGATAATAGTAAGGATATTTCAACACTTAGTATTATTCGTATTGCTGAACGTTTCGCCCTGATTCATAAGCTAGATCTGCATATGTTGGGAAAAACACTGGAATGGGTACGTCGCTACTGGGGTGTAGCCAACAACCTCGATACCATTGGGGTAAATATTTCAGCAAATACGCTGACGAATTCTGAGTCTCTGTCCAAAATTCTCAAGCTTACTGAGCAATCTGGCCAAGCCGCCAGCAAAATATGTCTTGAGATAACTGAAACTGCTGAGACTATCGACTATCAGCGCATGGCATTGGCCATCATAGAGCTCAAGGGTTTCGGTGTAAAAATTGCTGTGGATAGTTTCGGATCCAGCGGTGCATCATTTAGGACTATCAGTGCTCTTAACGCCGACATTCTTAAGTTCGATGGGCAATATATACACGACGCCCTAAAGTCCAGACGCAGCATGAAAGTACTTGAGTCTATGCTGCAATTTGCCAAAACCCTCAATCTGGAAACCGTTGCACAACGAGTTGAAAATAAGACATTAATGGATATGGTTGAAGAACTCGGCTTTGATTTTGCCCAGGGCTATTTTATTCATAAACCGGGATCTTTAAGCGAGGCCGTTCAGAACCATCATTTCTCTAACGTAATACAATTGATATAATTGGTCAGAGAACGAATCCCTTATATAACTACTTTGGCCCATGCAAAGACTCTCGGTAGAACAAGCTTTACGACAGAGAAAATCCACCCGCGCATTCCTCAATAAAACAGTCGAACGCGCGACCATCGATCGAATTCTTGGCACTGCCAGTCAATCACCTTCCGGTGCCAACACCCAGCCCTGGGAAGTGGCAGTAATCAGCGGCTCCAGCAAAGCCCGGCTGGAGCAAAAGCTGGTAGAAGCTTTCCAGCAGCAGACGACAAGAAAAATGGATTATCACTACTATCCCGAAGTTTGGCAGGAGCCTTTTAAAAGTCGCCAATTTGCCTGTGGCATGCAGCTCTATGAAACACTCGATATACAGCGAAAGGATCGACAACGGCGGACCGACCAATGGATAGCTAACTATCGAAGTTTCGATGCACCGATGATGTTGATGTTTTTTATCAATCGTGATCTTGAAACGGGTTCCTATTTTGATATGGGTATGTTCCTGCAATCCATTATGCTTATGGCCTGTCACGAAGGTCTCGCCACGTGTCCTCAGGCAGCACTTGGTGAATTTCCGGATGTAGTCCGATCAGAACTGGGCTATGATACCCAATACAACGTAGTTTGCGGTATGGCGATGGGCTACGAAGACACCACTGACAAGGTCAACAGTTACCGGACGCCGAGAGATCCCGTAAAAAATTTTACCCGATACTTCACTTAAGTTATGTCTAAACAAGTTTGTGTATTCCAGCATATAGATCTAGAGCATCCGGGTATCTTTCGGGAATTTCTCGATGCTGACGGCCACGCATGGCAGCCCGTTGAACTAGACGTTGGTGAGGCCATTCCCGATTTGCGCGACTTCGATGCGTTATGGGTGATGGGTGGCCCTATGGATGTGTGGCAGGAAAAAGAAAACCCCTGGCTGGTGGCGGAAAAAGCCGCTATTCGTGAGGCGGTTACTGAATTAAAACTGCCCTATCTTGGTTTCTGTCTGGGTCATCAATTGCTTGCCGAAGCCCTCGGTGGCAGGGTAGGGCTTTCCGTTAATCCAGAGATTGGAATTTTAGATGTTCACCGAGTTGCAGAGCAGGCCAGTCCGTTTCTGCAAGATGTTCCGGCCAGTATTAAAAGTCTGCAATGGCATAGCGCTGAAGTGCAAAGCGTCCCATCGGATGTGCCCATTCTGATGCAAACCCCTGCGTGCGCTATTCAGGCTATAAGTTATGCCAGCCATGCCTTCAGCGTACAGTTTCACGTCGAGTTAACAGCGAGCACTGTTGGCGAGTGGTGTGAAATACCGGAATACAGAATGGCTCTGGAAAAAAGCCTGGGTGAAGGAGCTATGAGCGCTATGGATAGTGATGCTACAACCCACATGACCGAATTTAATCAGTTATCAAAACTTCTGTACGATAACTGGTGTAGAACTACTGGCTTTTAGAGGAGCCGGTAGTTTTTCTACAACCCTGACTGAAATCCTTCAGCTGATAAATCCCGGATTTATCAGCATCTTGAAAAACTTTTTCAAGCCCGCAAACGCGCGTTAGCGGGATCCCAAACCGGATCCGCCAATACTCTGGCACGATAGGCCTTACCAATCAGCAACACATCAAATTCCGCACCAGGCGCAGAGTAGGCTGGCTCAACGTAGGCAAAGCCCAGGCTCTTGCCCGTGGAGTGACCAAAGCCACCAGAGGTAGTAACACCAATACCGCGATCACCGACCATCACAGCTTCGCCGCCAACCACATCACTATCATCTGCGTCAATTTCAAAATACACGCAGGCTGTAGCGGTTTCACCTTCGCTTACTTTGATCGTTTCTTCGCAGCCGACAAAATTGTCCTTCTTGCGCGAGAAAAATCGCATCAGGTCTGCTTCAACCATTGAGATCTCATTGGTTAATTCTGCACCCCAACCCTTATAAGCCTTTTCCATACGCATAGAATTAACTGCATAGGTGCCAAAGTTTGCGATACCGTGTTGCTGACCTGAATTCCACACAGCTTCATACAGTGCCGGCAGCTGATCCATCGGGCAATGTAATTCCCAACCTAATTCGCCAACATAGTTAACCCGCATGGCGATTACCGGTACCCCGGCTATATTGATTTCCTGTGCTGTTAACCAGCGAAATTGATCATTGTCGAGACCGCTTGAAGTCAGTGGACACAACACATCACGACTGTTCGGGCCAGCTACTACCAATACACCCTTATCGTCTGTGATATTACTGACGGTTACTGACTCACCACTTTGCACTGACTGGGTCAGCCAGTCGAAGTCACGATCTTCCGCACCGGCACCAGACAACACATAATAGCGTCCTTCGGATAGACGTGTGATGGTCGACTCGCCAGCAATACGACCATTGGCCGAAAGATAATGTCCTAGAATAATACCGCCATCTTTTAGCGGCATGCGATTGGCACAAACCCGGTTCAGAAAAGTCTCGGCATCAGCCCCGGTAATCATATATTTGGCGAAACTAGATAGATCCAGCACACCCACCCGTTCACGCACCGCCTTGCACTCCGCCGCTACCACTTCAAACACATTGTTATGTCTGAAGCCCGGCTCCTCTACGCGGCCATCCAGAGAAAACCATTTTGGTCGTTCCCAACCATTACCTTCGGTATACACACAGCCTTGCTCTAGTAAACGGTCATAGAGTGGGGTCACTCGCGCACCACGGGCCGCAGGCCGTTCTTCGCCTGGCAAATGCAAAGCATACATGTGCTCATAATCCTGAAAGGATTTAGCTCGAGTATAGTCACCTGGTGCGTATTGTCCGAAACGACGTGGGTCAAGACCTGCCATATTGATTTCGGAATCGCCGTAAATCATCCACTGGGCCAGGTACTTGCCACAGCCCGCACCGGATGCGATACCAATAGATGCACCATTACAATGCCAGAAATTTGGCACACCCTCGGCGGGGCCGAGGAATGGATTGGCATCGGGTGTATGGGGAATGGCGCCACAAACCACACGCTTGAGTCCCAGATCACTCCAGATAGGCATACGTTCCATCACGCGCTCTATATAGGGCGCGAGATTATCGAAGTCCGGATCAAACAGTTCGTTCTCAGACGACCATTCTGGCCAGCCACCACGATGGGTCCAGCATTCTTCGGAGTTCTGCATCTCATAGATACCAATCAATGCAGATTTCTGTTCCTGGCGATAATAGGCACTAGGATAGGGGTCGCGCATGACCGGCATTTCATCATCACGATCGAGGAATTCTTTAACCGCTTCAGTGACAATGTAAGTGTGCTTCATGTTGGTGATAGGAATGTCTGTGCCAACCATTTGACTGACCTGCCGAGCATAACAACCCGCCGCATTCACCACCATTTCACAGATGACATTGCCCTGATCTGTAATAACCTCCCAGTCACCAGATTCTCGCTGCTTAATGTCCAGCACCTGGGTTTTGGTCGCAATACTGGCACCCATATCACGGGCACCCTTACACATGGCATTGCAAACTCCGGCTGGATCAACATGACCATCATCCAGCGTCCAGGCTCCGGCCAGAACGCCATCCAGATTTACCCAGGGATTGAGCTGACGAATTTTTGCGGGATCAATAATCTCACAATGGAAACCAATCAACTTACCTACTCCGGCGACGTTATGGAACCAGTCCACATCCGCTTGTGAGGTAGCTAAACGTATGCCGCCACAGCCATGCCAGCTGACATATTGGCCAGTCAACTCTTCGAGTTTAGGATACAGGCGATTACTGTGATCATGAATCTTCGCCATGTTGTAGTCGGCGATAAAACTGGGACATTGGCCCGCAGCATGCCAGGTTGAACCGGAAGTCAGGTCACCTTTTTCGATCATCAGAATATCAGTCCAGCCTTCCTCTGCCAGATGATATAGAAGGCCGGCACCCATGTTGCCGCCGCCAATAATTACTACACGTGCCTGACTCTGCATTGATTGATCCTTAAGATAAATTCTTCGCCGGCAATCTAACACGCAGGCATTTTGCTTTTAAGTGGTCAAATTTCGAATTTGCGCGCGAAAATTACTATTCATTGATAAATTGAAGGATTGAGCGCGAGTTTAGTCCTCACCAGCCTCGGTATCTAAGAAAAACTCCTTGCGCCTGACCTCTAGTTCTTCAGGCGATAAATCCTCCATATGCGTCGAGATGGTCCAGACATGACCGAAGGGATCGCGCAGTGTGCCTGATCGGTCGCCATAGAACTGATCCATAACCGGTCGCAAAACTTCGGCACCTGATTCAAATGCTCGGTCAACAATAGTATCGGCATCGTCAACAAACAACAGCATACTGACGCCAGTCCCACCCAGAGTTTTCGGTCCACTAATCTCCAGGTCTGGAAACTCATCTGCCAGCATAAATTTGCTGTCGCCAATAGTCAGCTCCGCATGGCCTATTTTTCCATCTGGTCCGGGCATGCGTAATTCTTCACTCGCACCAAAAACCGAACAATAAAATTCGATAGCCTCGGCGCCGTCGTGCACAACCAGATAGGCTGTTACAGTCTGATAACCATCGGGTTGGGCTTTAACACTCATGGCAACAATATAGTTGAACCGGTGGTTTTCCGGGCTTCCAGATCACGGTGCGCCTGGGCTGTATCGGCTAGCTTATAGGTCTGATTCACATTGATCTTGACCACTCCTTTGGTCACCACATCAAACAATTCATCAGCCATTCGCAACATTTCCGACCGGTCTGCGGTATAGGTCATTAATGTTGGTCGAGTTAGAAACAGTGATCCCTTCTTGGCCAGTATTCCCACGTTCACACCATCTACCGGGCCCGTTGCATTACCAAAAGACACCATCATGCCCATAGGTTGCAAACAATCCAGAGACCCTTCAAACGTGTCTTTGCCGAGGGAGTCGTAAACTACCCGCACACCTTTTCCATTGGTTAGTTCTCTCACCTTTTCAGTAAAATTTTCGTCACTGTAGTTGATCGTATCGTGGCAACCATTAGCACGCGCAAGTTCCGCCTTGGCGTCTGACCCAACCGTACCAATAACTCGGGCACCCAGATGGTTCAACCACTGACAGGCTATCAGCCCAACACCACCAGCGGCGGCATGTAGCAGCACATTGTCACCCGGTTGGACGTTATAGGTGCGTCGAACCAGATATTGCACAGTAAAACCTTGCAGCATCATCGCTGCAGCCTGCTGATCATCTATCGCATCTGGCAGACGGACCAGCCGATGGGCAGGAATCAGGCGCTCAGTTGAATAGGCACCAAGAGGTGGATTGGCATAGGCAACCCGGTCACCAACAGAAACTTCGGTTACACCTTCGCCGATGGCTTCAACCACGGCTGCAGCTTCCATACCAATGGCCGCTGGTAACTCCGGTAGCGGATAAAGGCCAATACGATGGTATACATCGATATAGTTAAGACCAATGGCGGTTTGACTTAATCGAACCTCACCGGCCGCTGGATCGCCAACTGTCACATCATCATATTGCAATTGCTCTGGACCACCGGTCTGGTGGATTCGAATAGCTTTGGCCATGATTTTCCTCGTTGATTTCTAAATTCGGGTCTAATTTACGCAGAGTATACTAAGGAACTCGCTACTTGAGTCTAAGCAAGACCAAATCGATGGCCATCAGCGGCTTAATGAATTCCCACACCCCTGTGTTGTACTGACATAATTTACGCGGTCGGGGAACCAGTCGGTCTGTACTGACTCATATAAGAATAGTTTAACTAATCAGAGAAAACCCATGCGTATTTTAATCACCAGCCTGTTTGTCCTGCTATCTATCTCAGTCGCTCAAACGAGCTATGCCTCGGACGGTTTATTAAATGCCCAAGATGTTATGGCAGAGATCAAAAACAGTGTGCCGAAAATCTCTACGGAGGATTTAAAATCTCTAGTTGATTCAGGCGAAGACTTCGTTCTACTTGACGTTAGAATGCCATCAGAAATCGAGAGTATGGGCAGTATTCAGGCGGAACAGGACATTGCAGTAGCCCGTGGCTGGCTGGAAGTACAAATTTGGAATCACGTGATTGATTATGACACCCGCATTATTCCCTATTGCGGTGGTGGTATCCGTAGCGCCTTCGCAACCAAAACTCTGGGCGAATTGGGATTCACAAATGTGCAGAATTATGAATCCGGTTTATTCGGCTGGCAAAAAGCTGGCCACCCGGTAACGCAGTAGACTCTCTTTTGGGGCGGACCACAATAGTACTTGGTGTGGGTGATTGTTACTTTTCATTCGGGAAAATAAAGAGCACGTAGGATGCGGTGAGGCACGAACCGCATCAATCGAGAAAACAACGGGACATGAAAATATCTCACCTACATAAACCACCACTGATGCGGTTCGTTCCTCACCACATCCTACGTTAACTGAACTGGCTTAACTTAGTGCCATTCAGTTGTGTCCCCGTTCACATCAAACTTCTTGTCCGGCCAGAAACAACCAGGTTTCTACAACGGAATCTGGATTAAGGGATACACTTTGTATGCCTTCTTCCATTAGCCAACGTGCTAGATCTGGATGATCCGAGGGACCCTGACCACAAATCCCGACATATTTACCAGCTTTACGGCAAGCCTGTATAGCGCGAGAGAGCATGAACTTAACGGCTTCGTCGCGTTCATCAAACAAATGCGAGATAACGCCAGAGTCTCGATCCAAGCCCAGAGTCAGTTGGGTCATATCGTTGGATCCAATGGAAAAACCATCGAAGTACTCGAGAAACTGCTCGGCCAAAATGGCGTTAGATGGAACTTCGCACATCATCATGATCTTCAATCCATTTTCACCACGTTTCAGACCATTATCCGCCATCATTTGAGTCACTTTCCGTGCTTCCTCCAGGGTCCGCACAAAAGGCACCATTAGCCACAGATTAGTCAAACCCATATCGTCTCGAACCCGTTTCATAGCCTGACATTCCAGCTCAAAACACTCGCGAAAGTCTTCATCTATATAGCGCGATGCACCACGGAAGCCGAGCATTGGATTCTCTTCATCTGGTTCGAATTGTGGTCCGCCAATCATATTGTGATATTCATTGGACTTGAAGTCCGACAAGCGCACGATGACGTGTTTGGGATCAAACGCGGCTGCTAAAGTGGCCACGCCTTCCACCAGCTTATCGACGTAAAAAGAAATCGGGTCGGCATAACCTACACTGGCAGAATCAATAGACTGCTTAACATCCGCTGGCATCTCCTGGTAGTGCAATGCAGCTTTGGGATGAATACCAATGGTGTTATTAATAATAAACTCGAGACGAGCAAGACCAATGCCATGGTTCGGTAAACGCTGAAAGTCGAAGGCACGCTCTGGATTACCGACATTCATGGCAATTTCAAACGGTATCGGCGGCATATTATCCAGCTCGATGGTTTTAAGCTCAAAATCCAACAGACCTTCGTATACCAGTCCGGTATCACCTTCCGCACAGGAAACCGTGACTTCCACGCCATCAGCCAGGTGTTCTGTTGCATCACCACAACCTACAACAGCTGGCACGCCAAGTTCGCGCGCAATGATAGCCGCGTGACAGGTACGACCGCCACGATTAGTAACAATCGCAGAGGCTTTTTTCATTACCGGTTCCCAATCTGGGTCGGTCATGTCGGTAACCAGTATGTCGCCTTCCTGGACCTTGTTCAGGTGTTCGATATTTGGCACTTTACGCACTACGCCGGCACCAATTCGTTGACCAATGCTGCGACCTTCAACCAGCACTTTGCCAGATTCATTCATATGAAAACGTTCCAGAATCTGCCCCTGGTTACGACTCTGAACCGTTTCTGGTCTGGCCTGTAGAATATATAAACGGCCAGTATTGCCATCGCGACCCCACTCAATATCCATGGGGCGGGCATAATGTTTTTCGATAGTAACAGCCATTTTTGCCAGGGCTGTTACATCGTCATCGTTTAGGGAAAAGGCTCTGCGCTCGTCATTGCTAGTATCGATAATGGTGACGGGATCGGCTTCGCCTGCCTCGGCATAAACCATCTTAATCAGCTTTGAACCCATATTGCGATTCAATATCGCCGGTCGATCTTCAGCAAGAGCAGGTTTGTAGACATAAAACTCATCCGGGTTTACCGAACCCTGAACTACACATTCACCCAATCCCCATGACGAGGTAATAAATACCGCACGTTCAAAACCGGATTCCGTATCCAGGGTAAACATGACGCCACTGGCACCGACATCACTACGTACCATGTATTGAATACCGGCCGATAGTGCCACTTCTGAATGGGAAAACCCCTGATGCACACGATAGGCAATAGCACGATCGTTAAATAACGAAGCAAACACTTCGCGCATGGCACGCAGAACGTTTTCGATGCCACGTACATTGAGAAATGTCTCTTGTTGGCCCGCGAAGGAGGCTTCTGGCAAGTCTTCTGCGGTAGCAGACGAACGGACAGCGACCGCTGCATCCGGGTTTTCACTAGATAATTCCGCATAGCCTGCTCTAACAGCTTGCTCCAGGTCCGCCGGCAATGGCGAATCCATTACCCATTGGCGAATCTTTCCACCGGCTTCGGTCAGCGCATCGATATCGTCGACATCCAGATTATCGAGTACGGCATTAATCTGATCGGCAATGCTAGCAACGAATTCCCGATAGGCATCGGCAGTTGTTGCAAAACCCAATGGCACTTCAATACCAACGTCTGATAGCGAACTGATCATTTCGCCCAAAGAGGCATTTTTACCACCAACTCTCGGCACATCTTGCATGCCAAGATCCTTAAACCAGATAAGATGTTCAGTCATTTTTGAACCATTATGTTTTGGGTGAATATTTACTTTTCTAACCGGGTGGGATCATCATCGACCAGATTCCTGAAAAATTTAGGTCGCTACCAAAGCCTTACCACTCGGTTTACCGTTAAGCCTCGTTATCCTTAAAAAACCCTGGTAAGCCAAATTGCTCTGGTTGGAAGTCTTCGAGACTATCCAGAATTACATCTGCTGCGCTGTAACGTTGTTTATCCATATTGGCATCAGGCACCACGACAACCTGCATTCCTGCGGCCTTTCCAGCCTGCAAACCAGATGGCGCATCTTCAAATACTAATGCCTCAGAAGCTATGCCACCCAGCCGCTTTACCGCCACCAAAAAAATGTCTGGCGCAGGCTTTCCCTGACCAATTTCCGGGTCATCGCCGGTAACCACCGTGTCGAACAGATTAAACCAGCTTTTGTGGTTACGGGTCTTGATCTCAAACAACTCCTGATAGGCACTGGTAGCCACAGCGATAGGTATGGATTGAGCTTTGAGATGTCGAATCAAGCGCTCGGCACCGGGTAATGCATCACAGTTGGCAAAGGCCGTGCGTAATAATCCGTTGCGTTGCTCAAGATATTGTTCCGCTGTAATAGGCAAATCCAGGGCACCGACCAGATAGCGTGCCGAATCAATTGCTGGCCGTCCTATCATGTTCGACTTAATCGACCAGTCATAGGTTTTGCCAAATTTACCGACTATCTGTTGGGTAACTTCGGTATAGACAATTTCTGTATTGAGAAGTAGTCCGTCCATATCGAACAGAGCAGTTCGGGAGCTCAACATTGAGATTTCCTGTTAGATTTAAACGGCGTTTCTTAACATGCGGTCGTCACGTCGACCAGCTTCTCGAATTTCATTCAGGCTACGATCAATATAGGCCAAATGACTGTGGGCGGCATTGCGTGCCATATCCGGATCGCCATGCATGATGGCTTCGAAAATATACTGATGCTGATTGTGAATTTCCAACAGGCTCTCTTCGTCTGTTAACAGCTGCTGCCAGTTTTTCAACATCTGCTTGCCGAGCAAATCAAACAAAGAGCGCGTAATATGGATTAATGCGACATTATGGGAAGCTTCAGCTATAGCCATATGAAATTCCACATCAGCCTGAGCCGCTATGACAGTATCCCGGCTTTTGTTGGCCTCCTCTACGGCATCAAACTTGGCCCGAATCATGCGGCGATCGTTTTCCGTCGCTCGCAAAGCCGCATAGCTGGCGGCAAGCTCCTCCAGGCCATGACGACATTCGAGCACATCGGAAATAGCATCCGGATTATCTTTAATAAGATCTGAAAGAGGATCAATAAACGTCGGCGTGAGAATTTTCTTAACGAACGTACCGCCACCCTGACGACTTTCGATCAGGCCTCTGGCCTCTAGCTTCAACAATGCCTCCCGAACAGATGGGCGAGATACACCAAGTTGTTCTACCAATTCCCGTTCTGCTGGCAACTTCTCGCCGGGTTTCAAAACACCATTTAGTATATGGCTGCGCAATTGCTCAGCAATAGAATCTGAGACCTTGGTAGGTTTAACTGGTTCTAGCTTCATAGCAGAATTAAACAATTAGAAATGATCATTTAGTATAGAGGATTAACATTTGTCAGACCATTTAATAATTTAGTGCTACCAAAGTATATATTTCTAATCTATTCATACAAATCAACAGGATAACAGACCAGGAATTATGAATGAGCCTGTTCGGAGGTTAATCAAACTTATCTATTTGAAATTTATCATAAAGTAATATGGTAAGACCACTTATTCATCTGCAAAAAGCTGATCCAGATGAATCTAAACCGCGGCTGTAAGCCGTTATTGAAACCAAGCTTATGATTTATTGGACATTTATGATCAAATCCAGCATAATTGTTGCACTGCACAATATATCGTCAAGTTATTCTTAATAGCCGATTGACGAGAATTTCATACCATTTTGCTGTCGCCGACAGTGTTTCTCTCTTATGGAGACTTTTTCATGAGTACTGACGTAGTTATCGTTGATGCGGTCCGAACCGCGATCGGCACCTTTGGTGGCTCACTAGCCACCGTACCCGCCCCCGAGCTCGGCGCCGTGGTAATCCGCGCGTTGCTGGAACGCAATAATGTAGCACCAGAACAAGTCAGCGAAGTAATCCTTGGCCAGGTGTTAACTGCAGGTAGCGGTCAAAACCCCGCGCGTCAGGCCGCAATGGCGGGTGGATTACCCCAGGAAGTACCTTCCATGACCATTAATAAGGTTTGTGGCAGTGGACTAAAAGCTGTCTCCCTGGCGGCTCAGGCGATTCAATGCGGCGATGCCGATATTGTTATTGCCGGTGGTCAGGAAAATATGAGTCTTTCTCCCCACGTTATGCCTAATTCCCGCAATGGGCAGAAAATGGGCGACTGGAAGCTGGTTGATAGCATGGTAGTTGACGGCCTTTGGGATGCCTTTAATAATTATCATATGGGTACCACTGCGGAAAATATCGCGAAGAAATATAAATTCGACCGCGACGGACAGGATGTCTTTGCCGCCGCCTCACAAAATAAGGCTATTGCAGCTCAGCAAGCGGGCAAGTTTGATGACGAGATTGCTGCGGTAAGCATTCCTCAACGTCGAAGCGACCCAGTAATTTTTGACCGTGATGAGTACCCCCGTCCCGGAACCACAACCGAGTCCCTGGCCAAACTACGCCCAGCGTTTGATCGTGAAGGTAGTGTAACTGCTGGTAATGCGTCCGGACTTAACGATGGTGCTGCTGCTGTATTGGTTATGAGTGCAGCTAAAGCTAAAGAGCTCGGTCTGACTCCGATGGCAACCATTACCGCCAGCGCCAGCGCTGGTGTAGATCCTGCCATCATGGGCACCGGCCCAATTCCTGCCACTCGCAAGGCATTGGAAAAAGCCGGCTGGTCAGTCGAAGACCTAGATCTGGTGGAATCCAACGAAGCCTTTGCTGCGCAGTCGATGTCGGTTAATTGCGACCTTGGCTGGGACACAGAAAAAGTCAATGTAAATGGTGGTGCAATTGCGTTAGGCCATCCAATTGGCGCATCAGGTTGCCGTATTCTGGTCACTCTTTTACACGAGATGCGCCGTCGCGATGCCAAAAAAGGCCTGGCTACATTATGTATTGGCGGCGGTCAGGGTGTTGCCCTGGCAGTTGAACGCTAGTCCGCTCTAATTTTTATCCCCGCATTCATTTAGGAGAAATATTATGTCCAAAGTTGCAATAGTAACCGGCGGCACCCGTGGTATCGGTGAAGCTATTTCCATGTCCCTCAAAGAAGCTGGCTACAAAGTTGCTGCAACCTATGCTGGTAATGATCAGGCTGCAGAAAAGTTTCGCGCTAATACCAGCTGCGCTACCTACAAATTTGATGTGGCGGACTTCTCTGCCTGCGAAAAAGCAGTTGGTCGAATCGTAGATGACTTAGGTCCAATTGATATTCTGGTCAACAACGCTGGCATTACCAAAGATGGCACCATGCATCGCATGAGCTTTGATCAATGGAATGCTGTGTTACAAACCAATCTGTCCTCCTGCTTTAACATGAGCCGGCTAGTTATAGAAGGTATGCGTGAGCGTAACTTTGGTCGCATCGTCAACATTGGCTCTGTCAATGGCCAGGCTGGTCAGTATGGTCAGGTTAATTACGCGGCTGCGAAATCTGGCATTCATGGTTTTACCAAGGCGCTGGCACAAGAAGGCGCGGCAAAAGGCATCACTGTAAACGCTATCGCACCAGGCTATGTTGAAACCGATATGGTTCGTGCAGTTCCTGAGAAGGTGCTTGAGAAAATTATTGCCACCATTCCCGTGGGTCGTTTAGGTCAGGTAGAAGACATTGCCCGTGCAGTTATGTTTTTGGTCGACGAAGGTGCCGGCTTTATCTCCGGCTCCACGTTGTCCATTAATGGTGGCCAACATATGTACTAGACTACTTGTCCAAGTAGTGAACATAACGGGCCCAGGTGGCCCGTTTTTTTGTATTATTCGTTAGCTCTCGTCATAATCTGCAGATATAACTAACGATATAAGCTTTCCGGTAGAAAATCTGTTTGAGCATCGACAGATACAGTTAGCACTTACCAAATGATGCTTCTGGCAAAGACGAATTGCCCCCTGATTGATGTATCGGTGGAACGAGGGCAAAAAAAAGCCCCGAAGAGGATTCGGGGCAAAAAGTTTACTTAGGAGGAGAAGTAAAATGTTTATCGGCAGATGGGTTGTAATCCTAAATGATTAACCTGGATCCAAGCTAAAGCCAAAATATTTACTCTGCGTTCTCACCTTTGGGTGACGGTCCAGATCAACCGTTTGTTGCAGTGCAATATACCAGAGCAATTTGTGCAGCGCAACAATATTTTGTATTCTATGTAAAACTAGCGATTAAATAATCTGATCGGGCTATTTACTATTTGCTGGCAAACTGTGGTTTCCCCCGCGTAGCAGAAACGATGGAATACCATTTGGAATGGGTTTTCAAGTCTTATACTTTCCTCACAACAGCTTATTGCATGAACGGTTAAATACCGGTAAATCGATGGATAAATAGCCGTATCTGGTCTATTTTTTAACCTATCTGAATAGTCAAAATTTATCCTGACCATACCCTTATCTTCATTATTGATTTGTTTGGCTTGGATAGAACCACCGAAATATGGGAAAATAGGCAGGTAAAATTCCAATTAATATTTAAATATCAAATACTTGAGAGTGTCTAGATGACAACTGATGTAACAATTCCCAGCGCTGGCAGTAAAATTAGTATCGAAAACGGTACTTTGAACGTACCTAATAATCCCATTATTCCCTATATTGAGGGTGATGGAATTGGTGTAGATATCTCACCGGTAATGATCGATGTGGTGAATGCGGCAGTTGAAAAAGCCTATAGCAGCGAACGCAAGATACACTGGGTAGAAGTGTATGCCGGTGAAAAAGCCAACAATCTGACTGGCTCCTGGTTGCCAGACCAGACTATTGATCTCCTTAAAGAATATCTGGTTTCGATTAAGGGCCCGCTAACCACTCCAATCGGTGGCGGCATTCGCTCTTTAAATGTAGCTGTTCGACAGATTATGGATCTGTATGTTTGCCTGCGACCGGTTCGTTGGTTCAACGGTGTACCCTCGCCAGTGCGTAAACCTGAACTGGTTGAAATGGTGATTTTCCGCGAGAATACCGAAGACATCTACGCTGGTATTGAATTCGAAGAAGGCAGTGAAGAAAACAAGAAGTTTCTTGAACTATTCAAAGAAGCCTTCCCAAGCTATTACGACAAAATTCGCTTCCCAGAGAGTTCCGGCATAGGCATCAAGCCGGTCTCTCGTGAAGGCACTGCTCGCCTGGTTCGTGCAGCCATCAAATACGCCGTCGACAACAATCGTAAAAGTGTGACCTTTGTTCACAAAGGCAACATTATGAAATTCACTGAAGGTGCTTTCCGCATATGGGGCTATGAAGTTGCGGAGCAGGAATTTGGTGATCATACGTATACCTGGAGCGAGTGGGAGCGTACGGTTGCAGACAAGGGCCAGGCCGCGGCCAATGCTGAGCAAGATGCCGCTTTAGCCGCCGGTAAAATTCTGATTAAAGATGCTATTGCTGATATCACTCTGCAGCAGGTGCTGACACGTCCGGCCGAATTCGATGTGATTGCCACTATGAATCTGAATGGCGATTATTTGTCCGACGCGCTCGCAGCCCAGGTGGGTGGTATAGGCATCGCACCAGGTGGCAACATTAACTACGACACCGGTCATGCAGTGTTTGAAGCAACCCATGGTACTGCACCAAAGTACGCCGGCAAGGACATGGTAAATCCAGGTTCTTTGATCCTATCTGCCGAAATGATGTTGCGTTATATGGGCTGGTTAGAAGCCGCCGACTTGGTAATTAAAGCCATGGACAAAGCCATCGAAAGCAAAAATGTTACCTATGACTTTGCACGTTTGATGGACGGTGCCACCAAGGTGTCTTGTTCAGAGTTTGGCGACATTATGATCTCAAAAATGTAATCTTTTTGTTGATTACTTAAATGGACTTCAGTCACAGTGATTGTTTGCGTGCTGCTCAAATCATCTATGATGGTTTTGAGCAGTACAACAGGCAGTTCAAGCGCATTACCGATCGTGCCAAACGCCGTTTTGAGCAGCGTGACTGGAATGGTCAAATTAAAGACGTAAAGGAACGAGTAGAACTTTACGATAAATGGTGTACCAAGGTTCAACGCAGCTTGCGTCGGGAACTTGGTCCGCGTGTAAAAAACCCAAAATTTTGGGAATCTATTCGCATGTGTTTTGGCTCGCGTTTGGTTGATGTACCAGACGCTGGTTTTATGAAGACCTTCTTCAACTCCACCAGCCGCAGAACTTTTGGTACGGTGGGAATTAATAATACTTTGGAGTTCAAACAACCTCCACCAGACGAAGGTCTGGAGTCATTAGCCAAACGCCGCTACCCCTGCTGGCGAAATATGGAAGAGACCTTTCGTCGAGTGCTGCGTGACTTCCGCTGCAAATTACCCTTCGAAGACATCGATCGAGATGCCAGCCTGATTTCCAACAGTGTTCGCAACCGTGCGGAACGGCACAGTATCGATACCGAAGAGTTCCATCGGTTTGAGTTTATCGATTCACACTTTTTCCAGGGTGCCCGTGCCTATCTGGTCGGTCGTGTGTTACACGATGAGGAAGTGTTTCCAATTGTCATCGCACTGGAAAATACTGGCGGAGAAATTCGTGTCGACGCAACTCTGGTGGATGAGCAGGAAGTCAGCATAATTTTTAGCTATACCCGCAGCTACTATTTCGCCGATCCGACATCGGTTATCGGTGCAGTGTTATTTTTGGCCAGTATTCTGCCGCGTAAACCCATGGACGAGCTGTACACCGTTCTGGGCCGATTACGTCAGGGCAAAACGGAACGTTATAAAACCTTCGCCAATCACTTGAAGCACACTAACGATCAATTCGTTTTCGCCGATGGCGACAAGGGTCTGGTTATGCAGGTTTTTACTCTGCCATCCTTCAACCTGGTATTTAAGATAATACGAGATAAATTCGGCTTCCCGAAAAATACCACCCGTGAAAAAGTCATGGCCAAATACCGACTGGTATCCAATCATGACCATGCTGGTCGACTGATCGACACCCAGGAGTTCCTCAATATGGAACTATCAAAGGATCGCTTCGAACCGGCCCTGCTTAAAGAACTGGTAGAAGGCGCATCCAACAGCACCCGAATGGAAGGCGACAATCTGGTATTAAACCATGTCTATGTTGAGCGTCGTGTACGACCACTTAATTTGTATATACGCGAGGCCGAGGAAGATGCCGCCATAAATGCCATACTTGATTATGGACAAGCCATGAAAGATTTAGCTGAAACTAATATCTTTCCCGGCGATTTATTGTTAAAGAACTTTGGTGTTACAGCATCTCAGCGAGTGGTATTTTATGACTATGACGAGGTACAACTGGTAACCGAATGTCGCTTCATGGAATTGCCTGAAGACGATGATGATTTCGAAACCATGCGCCCAGGCGCAGGTCGGCTAGTCGGTCCGAACGACATCTTTCCTGAGGAGTTCATCCGTTTTCTTGCGATGGATCGAAAACTACGTAAGATCTTCATGCATGTACACAGCGATTTGATGACAGCTGATTACTGGCGGGATGTAAAACATCGCCGCCTGCGAGGCGAGATTAAACAGGTAATCCCTTATATACGTCAATATGCGCCAGCCGATCTAACCGCATCTACTAGCCAGGACTAATATTAAGCGAATTCTTGCGTTGAAACCAAACATAGGCAAGAGTTGCGGCGAGAAGATTGGCGACTAAAACCCCAGCAAAAATGCCTTGCAGCCCCATTAACTCACCACCAATCCAGGCGGCAGGTATCATAAATACAAAAATGCGCGCTGTAGACACTACGACACCTGGTAATGGCCTGCCCAGGCCATTAAACGACGCATTAACATTCATAACAATACCGGCAGCTCCAAAACCCAGTGTAACGGTAATCAAATAAAGTTCACCGAACTCGATGACTGCTGGATCGTTACTAAACAATGCCATGATGTATCCGGCACTAAAGTAAATTACCAAGGCTAACGCCAATCCAAACAAGACACAGAAGCGACCTGTTAGTCTCATCACTTCGTGAATGCGGTCGGTCTTTCCCGCACCCAAGTTCTGACCAACAAAAGGCCCAATCATCGAAGACATAGCCAGAAACACCACCATAGCCAGAGATTCTATCCTTGCCGCAGCACCATGACCGGCGACGGCATCCAGTCCGTAACCCGCTATCATGGCAACTACAATTCCGGTACCAAGGGGGATAATCATGTTGGTACCCGCGGCGGGTAATCCAACATGAGCCAGAGATTTCCAAGAGTCGAAAAGCTGCGGTAAGGACGGTAGCTCGAGACTAATCATATTTCGTTTACGCAATTCCCGATAACCGATAATCATTGTGGCACCACGTGCGACAACTGTGGCGATGGCAGCACCGGCAATTCCAAATGCCGGCACTCCGAGCAAACCAAAAATCAGAATGGGATCGAGAATCAAATTAAGCACAGCCGCGATCATCATAATACGACTCTGTAATTTTGAATCGCCGGTAGCACGCAGGCAGCCAATACCCGCCATAGGCACCAGTAAAAACAGATAACCTGCAAACCAGATGACCATATATTCGCGGATCAGTGGCAGTAGTTCTTCGGAAGCCCCCATGGCGAGAAAAATGCTATCCATAGTGAGTAAACCAACCACACTTAACACCACTGCACAGACAATCGCTAATAATATTGAATCGGTAGTGAGCCGACTAACACGATTGTCATCACCCTGACCTATAACCCTCGATAACACCGAAGAGGTGCCGGCCATAAATCCAATGCCAAGACTCAACAGAAGCATTACCACAGGGAAAGTAAAGCTCATAGCTGCCAGAGAGGCTTTACCCAGTTGCGCGACAAACCAGGTATCGGCAATATTGATAGAATGCATCGCCAGAATTGCCCATACCATAGGCACGGTAAGCCTGATAAGGTGCTGCCTGATATCACCTTCGATCAGGGTAGCCTTTGTTTCAGGTGACGGGGTACGGCTCATTGATACAACTCGGGGAAACAGGGTGGCAATATAATGACTTGCAAGAATAATAAGCAGCCGTCGACAATATCACAGTAAGCAGCTATCAGAAATTTTCATATAGACAACCATGGTCCAACTCACTCTTTATACTCGTTATGGTTGTCATCTATGTGAAGACATGATTGAACATCTGCAAGCACTACAAAAAGAGCATGCTTTTGAGTTAGAGCTGCGTGATGTAGACGGTGACGCCCAGTGGTTTCAACTTTACAATGAGCTGGTACCATTGCTTGAATATGACGGTGAAGAACTCTGCCGCTATTTTCTCGACCAGCAAAAACTCCTAACTGTGATTAATACCTGAAACTAGTTAACATGACAGATCGATCTAATCCTCATTTACGCAGCGCATATGGAGGACCAGGCTGGCAACCCCGTACACAGAGTCTTACCGATGAGCTGGGCAGCCTTTGGGCTGACTGTGGCGCTAATTCAGAATATGCACCCCTCGATCGGGTTCTGTTGCACCGCCCAGGTCCTGAGCTGGCTGCATCGGATGATCCAGCCAGTGTACAGATGCTGGAAAGTCTGGACATTGAACTGGCCCAGACCCAACACGATAATTTGGCCAGTTGTTACCAGAACAACAGCGTTAATGTGTCTTATGTAGAACCACGGCAAGCTCGACCCAATCAAATGTTTCTGGCGGATCTGATGTTTATGACACCCCAGGGCGTCATTCTCGCCCGTCCAGCATCCACGGTAAGAGCTGGGGAAGAAGTAGAAGTTTCTGCAGCTTTGGGTCGTTTGAATATTCCTGTTCTGGGTAGCGTCCATGGCCATGGCATATTCGAAGGTGCAGACGCCATCTGGATAACACCAGACAAGGTAATGCTCGGTCGAGGTTTGCGCAGTAATCAGGAAGGACTGCGACAGGTGGCATTATTACTTGATAGCATTGGCGTCGAAACTATTGTGACTGACATGCCCATAGGCACCATGCACTTGATGGGGCAACTCAGAATCCTCGATCAGAACCTGGCATTGGCATGGCCTACCAGGTTAGCCATAAGAGCCGTGGAATGCCTTAGATATGTTGGTATGGAAGTAGCGATGTTGCCTGACGAACAGGAAGCCCTGTCTGGCTATGCATTAAACATGGTTACTCTGGCACCTCGCAAGGTCATGATGTGTCGTGGTAATACTGCGACGATCAAATTACTGCAAAGTCATGGTGTTGAGTGCATTGAAGTGGAAATGTCGGAGCTTGGCAAAGCTGCTGGATCAATAGGTTGCTTGACGGCTATTTTGAAGCGCCGGCTGGTCTAGTCGAGCAACGAACTCAACATCCTTATGGCGGTTATTTATTCGCAGATTCACAATCAACGCAAGTACGAAGTTCGTACCGCTGGCACATCCATTCGCCTGTATACCAATGGCGTATTTCATAGCCAATACAATCCCAGGCAACGAGCCAGCGGCAGCATTTGGGATTTGCTCAGCTTGCCGGCATTATTAACCCCTACGGGGAGAATCCAACGGGTATTGCTCCTGGGTGTAGGTGGTGGTGCCATTGTCAGGATGCTCGAATCTCATCTTTGCAACGCCCAGTTCGTCGGTATTGAGATGGATGAAATCCACATCATGCTCGCACGTCGCTACTTTGGTGTAAGCGATAGTCATTGCGAAATGATTCACAGCAACGCCGTTGACTGGGTTTCACACTATGCAGGGGAACGCTTCGACTTAATCATTGATGATTTATTTAGTGATGAACATGGGGTAGCCTGTCGCGCAGTTGATGCAAATTCAAAATGGCTTATCAAGTTGACCAAGCTGCTGCTGCCAGGCGGGCAATTGGTCTGCAACTTTGCATCAACTAAAGAATTCCGAGCCTCAGCTTTCGCATCTATGCAAAATTCCAGGAAAGGCATTACACAGGGCTATTCATTAGGTCATGAAACGCTAGAAAATATCGTTGGTGTTTTATCCAGAGGCAGCCCTAATGCAACGATCTCCTTAAAAGATATCGAAAGTGTATTTGGTAAAGTTCGTTGTCGCCCAATCAGCTTGAAAAAAATTCGACCCCGGAAATAGCTCTGATGAATATCAAACCCTTCTCGCCTAATTGTGGTGCACTGGTAGATAACATTGATTTACGCAATATATGCGCTGCTACAGCGAAGCAGCTAGCCAAAGCCCTGGCCAATCATTGCGTATTGTTTTTTCGAAATCAACAGTTAACCCCCTATCAACAAAAGCACCTGGGCGAGAGCTTCGGCGAACTACATTTGCATCCTGCCTGGCCACGTCTGGTTGAGGGGCATCCGGAGATAATGGAGATTTATGCGGACCAGCACTCAACTCGGATAGCGGGTGAAGTTTGGCATAGCGATGTAACCTGTGCCGCTGAGCCACCGTTGGGAACTATTTTGTATATGTTACAAACCCCGCCGATAGGTGGCGATACGTTGTTTGCCAATATGTATGCGGCCTTTGAGGCACTGTCTGCACCAATACAAGCGTTGCTTATGCAACTGACCGCCATTCATGATGGTGAGCCAGTATATCGACGGGGTTACGATGGCCAGACAAAACATCTCGATACTTACCCCTGTAGTGAGCATCCCGTAGTACGTACACATCCGGTTAGCGGACGACAGGCTTTATTTGTTAACAGGGCATTCACCACTCGTATCAAACAGTTGAAACCGAAAGAAAGCGATGCGCTATTAACCATGCTACTGGATCATATTGAACTGCCCTTGTTTCAATGCCGTTTTCCATGGCAACCGGGTTCAATTGCGTTCTGGGATAATCGCTGTACACAACACCATGCGTTGTGGGATTACTACCCGCATGTCCGGCGTGGCTGGCGCGTTACTATTAAGGGCGATGCACCATTTTTTAGAGCCTAAGCGACTTTGTGATTAAGTAGGACTCAGCTTACTCCGGTAAACTGACGAAAGCGATTGATCGCTGCAGCGCCATCCAGGTCTTGTGGCAGAGCCAGTGGATCACGTCCGGATGCAATTTTTACGTTGGCAAAAACTGGTCCAGGCTGATGCAGCATGGTGTGTTTTAGTACCTCTTTTTCTTTCGGATTACTAATGGTTGTAACGCGCTGAAAGCCGCAACCGCTGGCGATAGTCCCAAGATCACTATGACCGGAAGTTGCTGTAGGCTGCCCGCCTGTTTCAGAGTAACAACCATTATCTAGTGCAATAATTACCAGATTCTTTGGCTGTTGATTGGCAATACAGGTCAGTGCGCCTATACCCATCAATAACTCACCATCACCCGCGAACAAAACCACCCGATGCTGAGGTCGCGCCATAGCTAAACCCAGGGCGAATGGTCCAGCTTGTCCCATGGCACCTACAAAGCAAAAATTGCCATCATGTTCGCCAATAGAGGTTAAGTCCCATGCGGGCGAGCCCAAACTTGCCACAGCTAGTAAATATTCTGGCCGGTCCTGTAACAGGTAATCAAGAAGTGGTCGACGATTCAACATAGTTTAGCCCTGTTTGAATTGCTTGGCGCCGATTAGCTGTTGTGACAACAACAAAGCGGCTGAACGACGGGTGTTAAAAGCAAACTGCAAAGCGGCCTTTGCGCTCTCTTTAACCTGCTCCGGTTTATCGGCACGATATACCTGCACCTCCATCGCTTGCAAAACCGCAGGTGTTGCCTTGCCCATTGGCACCTGCCAGGGAATAAACTCGCCCCATTCGCCGCGCATGGAAACAATAGTAACGAAGGGAATACGACAAATTATCGGCAATGCCAAAGCATTGATACAATTCCCTACACCACTGGATTGCATGAGAAGTACACTTTTACGACCTCCAGCCCAGGCTCCACTAGCGATGCCAATTCCATCCTGCTCAGTTGTCAGTGTCACCACATCCATGGAATCTTCTGACTCGCAGTATTTGATCAACGGCGCGTGAGCAGCATCAGGTACGTGGGTTACCAGAGAGATATTCTCTTCTTTCAGTATGTCGAAAATATCCTGGTGCCAATCGATTTTTTTCATTTTAGTGGCTGATTTGATAGGCAGGCATAGCAAAAAGGGCTGTCTTTCGACAGCCCCGTGTTTTGGCTGATGGGTCAGCCACTGTTTGATCGGCAATCATTCAGCTATTAGGCTGAGTATCCACCATCAAGGACGGACCCGCCGGTATACAAAACACTAGACATATGATCACCTCCTTTAGTTGTGGTTAAACGGACCGTCAGCATAGCACGGTCCCCCTGGGCGAAGTCAATATCCAGGTATAAACTGTAATCCGACTGACTAATCCATCTGTGTAATAAACTTGGTGTTCAAGTAACCGTCAAAGGTCTCCACACCACCTTCCGAGCCGATCCCACTATCATTGACGCCGCCAAAAGGTGTTTCTGGCAGTGCATGGCCAACATGATTGATATTGATCACACCGGAACTCACACCATTCTGTACTGCCAGAGCAGTTTTGGTAGATTGGGTAAAGGCGAAAGATGCCAGACCAAAAGGTGTTGAATTAGCACGCATAATGACCTCGTCAAGTTCCTTAAAGGTCGTCATAGGTGCTATAGGACCGAATGGCTCCTGAGTCATCAACATGCTGTCATCAGGAATATTGGTGACAACTGTAGGGGCAAAGAAATTACCGACGTCACCAACACGCGCACCACCCATTTCGATGGTTGCACCACGACTTTTGGCATCTGCGACAAATTCTTCCATGGCATCAACACGACGGGCATGGGCAAGCGGGCCCATGCTGGAATCGGGATCGATACCGGGTCCTACCCGAAGCTGGCTGGTCTTTTCCATAAAACGACTCAGGAACTCATCGTAAACTTTTTCCTGGATATAGAAGCGTGTGGGTGCCACACAAACCTGTCCTGCGTTGCGGAACTTGAATGACGACATAACTTCTACGGCTTGATCCATATCAGCATCGTCAAACACCATAACCGGGCCATGACCGCCAAGTTCCATGGTGACACGCTTCATATGAGCACCGGCCAGGGCGGCCAACTGTTTGCCTACTGGCACAGAACCAGTAAAGGAAACTTTCTTTACTATTGGGGACTTGATCAGGTAATCAGAAACCTCAGCAGGCACACCCCACACCATATTCAACACACCTGGTGGCAGGCCTGCCTCATGGAACATCCGCACGATGGCAACCACAGCGCTCGGCGCGTCTTCAGGACCCTTAATAATAATCGTGCAGCCCGCAGCAACGGCCGCCGCGATTTTGCGGATAGCCTGATTATACGGGAAGTTCCAGGGCGTAAATGCGGCACAAACACCAATCGGCTCGCGCAGTACCATTTGCCTGACATTGGGCAAGCGGGGCGGAATAACTCGGCCATAAATGCGCTTACATTCTTCTGCATGCCAGTCGCAGTGCTCAGAACAAACAACAACTTCACCAGCACCCTGGGCTGTGGGTTTACCCATATCCAGCGTGATATTACGGCCAATCTCCTGGGCTCGATCGCGGGACATCTCACCGACGGCTCGGAGTATTTTTGATCGCTCCCAGGGGGAGCTATGTCGCCAGCTCTGAAATGCCCTCTCGGCAGAGGCCAGGGCATTGTCTAGATCTTCCCGGCTAGCGTGCGGCAACTTGCCTACCACATCGCCATTAGCGGGGTTGGTGACGTCTTCCTCTTTGCGGCCACCGCCTTTTATAAATTCTCCATCGATATAGAGACACAGGTCCTCGTAATCTTTGGAATCACTAGTTGTGGCTGGTTGGTTCATAGTGTTACTCATAGGTTCATTAATTAAACAGGATCTTACTAATGAGCCGAACATATCATACTGACAGGGAGGATGGCCAAGTCTTTAACCTGGAATCCGCAGTTAAGCATCATGCTGTGTGTGGTTAGGTTTACGGACTCACCCAACCACCACAGGCGTCCAACGCGGCACCGGTTACATAAGAAGACTTGTCAGATAATAAAAACAACGCGACATTGGAAATCTCCCGAACTTCCCCAGGACGACTGAGTGGCACTTGTTGCATGACCCAATCCAGCCATTGCGGATTCTCCTTCGCCCACTCCACGCTGAGTTCGGTCATGGTAGCGCCTGGCCTCAGCGTATTTACGCGAATACCCTGGTCTGCCTGCTCTTTGGCCAAGCCGACTGTAAAGGTATCTATAGCGCCTTTTGAGGCTGCATAGTCGACATAAGTAAATGGTCCCCCATGCTTTGAAGCCGCCGAAGAAATATTAACGATGGAGCCGCCACTGCCACCATACTGTTTAGCCATACGACGGATAGCGTGTTTGGCGCAGATAAAGGCTCCAAGCACGTTTGTTCTGAATACATTGGCCACAGTTTCCACGTCCATTTCATCCACTCTCACACCACAACCGTTAATTCCGGCATTATTAACCAAACCGGTTACCGGGCCGAGTTGTAGATCAATTTGATCGAACATCAATTCAACCTCAGACTCGTTGCCAATATTAGCCTGTGCCAGCATGGCTTCTCCACCGGCGTCTTTAATTTGCTGCAACACGTTCTCCGCCTCGTGTTTCGATATGGCGTAGTTGACACATACAGCCCAACCTTCTGTTGCAGCTTGGCGAGCGATCTCCGCGCCAATTCCACGGCTGGCACCGGTGACTAATAGTACGGGTTTGCTCATATTTTTGTTCCTAATTTCGGACTTTTGCTAGTATCTAGAAAGCTGGCCAATTCTTTGATTGATGCGCTACCAATTTGCCGCATGCTGATACCAGCGCTGTTGACCTGCCACAGCGGCAATATCCTCCAAACTAGACGTCGAAAAACCACTTAAGACAAAGGGCAAATTATGCTCACTCGCAGTTGCTGCCAGATACTCTGCCGACCGGGGCCATAACAAGCCACCCAGCCCAATAGGTGCAACTCCAAAAGGTGCATCGTAATATTGACCAAACAACTGTGTCTCGCATTGTGTTTGGTCAGCGTGTTGAGACAGATATCGAGGCGTAAAACTAATTTGGTTCAGTACATCGAGATTACGGCGTAATGCAGTGTTACGGCCGATTCCACCGTCAAGATAATCCCGTGCGAATCGCGGCATTCGACGTCGCGCCACCTTGCGCATATCCTCTACACTAGGAAACCCTTGTTCTAGCTTCATTGCCTGGGACCGCGTAGTTGTATTTTTAGACATACGTTTTCTTCACTGGCAATTATATCTAGTAGAGCAGGGGTGTCTTCCAGGTTTTGATTTAACAAGGTCTGCGCCTTTCATATTTTATTTTCTGAAAGCTTCAACTATAAGCACCGCGCATAAGTGGCAAAACATCTCGATCCTTGTTCAACTGATCAGCGACTATTCTCAAGCTACTGTGAAAATCACCGCGTTCAATTTGAGCCCATTGTAACCAGCGCCGACCATGAATGCTAAGTGCAGTTCGACCATGCAGAATACGGTGGTTATCAAACAACGCGATATCACCTGGTTGCAAAATTTTGCGCATCATACGGTTGGGCTCTTCCACCAACTGCAACAGTCGTTTTAATCCGCGATAAAATACTACTACCTCATCGGCATCAATACATGCTGGGGCATGCACACGATCATTTATGCGCAGACCAACCAGATTATCGAATTCGTCTACGTTTAAAATAGGAAACTCGGTAATCAGATCCACATCGTCCTCGAAATAGCGCCGGAAGCCCTGTCGATTACGAGTGAGAGAAGCAAAGCCTTGCGGATCTTCGACGCGCAATTGCTCGGCCGCGGCAAAACCATCAAGAAACGTCGATGCCCCGTTACCGGTAATATCCGAGACCAGGCATTGAAACATCAAGATACCGGGTGGTGATGCACGATAGGGTTCGTCGGTATGAGGTTTTAACTCGGTAACATCATTGGCAATACTCCGTTTGCTCCGATCAAATTCCAGATCCTGAACGCGGCCGAAATTGGTCTCCTGGATATAGCCAATTCGACTGGCAAATTCCTCCAACGTGCCCGATCTAGCAGGTGCGTGACGTATAAACACGAAACCGTAATCCCGTAAACACAACAACAGTTGGTAAAACTTCTGTTTATCGCTGGTTATAGTCGGGAAATCAAATTCTGGCGGATCTTGTGTGAAAGGCTCCTGCCACAATATCGGTTTAAATTGGCGCAACTGACGCGTGTCACTATCGTAGGAATTTTGCTTAAGCCATTGGAAAGAGAATTCGCCTTGATGTCCATCGGACCAGGACACCATCAAATTACCTTCAGACTGAGCAGTCTCTATAGTTATGTCTGTGGGTAAATCACTCAAACGTAATTTACGTCTACCTATGGCGGGATCGCCACAACTTTCGCAGCAGCAATTGTCTCTTAGCCAAATAGCATGAAACCGACTAGCCAAACCATCAGACCAATGCAGTGTTAATTCAGTTTTACTTTCAATTAATTCGACGTCTGGCATATTCAATTCTCGAAACTAATAGGATACAAGTATAGAAACAATAGCTAGTACAACATACACCAAAAAACGACCTTACTATTCATACCGACTATGCAACTACTATTATTGCTATCAATCGACGTTCTAAGGCTATTCCGGTAGAGTATATGGAAAATATCTATCGAACATTTAGTCAAAGAACAGTGGAAATCATGACCGACGAGTTTCTGGAAAAAATAAAAACTCTTTTTGATAAGGGAGACTACGCTGGTGCGATCCGCCAATGGGGTGTAGATACGTCCAACAGTGTGGAATTCAAACATGCGGCCTATGCTAATTACATACCTGGGACTAATGACGTTATTGTTTCTACCTACCCCAAGAGCGGAACGACGTGGATGAAGCAAATTGCCTACCAGATCGGCTTTCGTGGGCAAGGCGAATACAACCATATTGATGAGGTTGTACCCTGGCCAGATATGTTGGTTCCTATGGAAACTGCGCCGGATATAGCAGACCTAACCCCCATCAAAGGCTCACCAACAGGACTTCATGTTATAAAAAGCCACCTTGAAGCAGTATATGTTCCCTATACCGAGGAAGCGAAATATATCTGTGTTATTAGAGACCCTAAAGATACACTGGTTTCCGTTGCCCATTTTGAGAATGGCTTTAACCAGCTATTGTTTGGAGCAACCGTTCCGACCGAAGAGTGGGTGAAGACTTTTCAAACCAACGAATTCGTCTACCAACCATGGGCTGTAATTACAGACAGTTGGTGGAGATTGAGAGATCGTGACAATGTTCTGGTTTATCTGTATGAGGACATGAGAAAAGACGGTGATGACTGTGCCAAAAATGTTGCGGACTTTCTTGGCATAGAATTAACCAGCGAGGAAATGAAATTGGTTCTCGATAAAAGCAGTTTCGCTTATATGAAAGAGAACGACCATAAGTTCGCCCCACCTGCCTGGGACTCTGGATATGTGCCAATGATTAGAAGCGGTAAAAGTGGCAACTCAAAGGAGCTGCTAACCACCGATCAACAACAACAGATCGATGATCATTGCCTAAAGACACTAAAAGCATTGGAATCAGACTTTCCTTATGAGGAATTGTATATAAAGTCTTAACTAAATATTGGATCATTGCAAAAACCTATTGTACTGTAGGACCATTGCTCTCCAATGAGTTTTAATCTTTTAGTCAATAACTTGTAATGTCACTTGAAATTTGGATTACATTTACCATTGCTAGTTTTGCTTTGCTAGCAATCCCCGGCCCGACCGTGCTACTCGTAGTCAGTTATGCCATCAGGCAAGGCAAGAGTTCAGGATGGTCTACCGTACCGGGTGTAGCACTCGGGGATCTGACAGCAATGACTGTCTCACTGGTTGGCGCGGGTGCGATTCTTACGGCCTCTTCAACTCTATTTACTATCCTTAAATTAGCCGGCGCTTTTTATCTTATCTGGCTTGGTTTTAAGATGTGGCGTGAGAAACCAGTACTGGGAGACTTACAGGAGACTAACCAGAAAAGAACAAAAATGTCTATGTTCTTAAATGCCTATATAGTGACTGCACTTAATCCAAAGGGCATCGTTTTCTTCATTGCATTCGTTCCACAGTTCGTAAACCCCGAGCTACCAGTTTTGATGCAATTTGTTGTGCTGGAAACTACTTTTGTAATTTTAGCCGCCGCGAATGTAACAGTATGGGCATTACTTGCTGGAGAGATGCGCTCAAAATTCCAACGGCCCGGCGTGCTAAAAATACTGTCTCGAACAGGCGGAGGGTTTCTTATAGGGGCGGGACTAGTTACCGCTACTATTCAAGAATAGAGGACGTTGTGTAAGATGGGTGATACCCATTAGCAGAAACTTGATACGGGACGATAAAAACAATCACACCAGAGTCAACTTTCATTGTGGCTTACCTCAACCCATTTGCGGCTTCGTGATGTTTGGTCATAGACATGAAATCCTGCCATTGCATTTCCGTAAAGATGCAGTGATACGACTCGTTTATCTAAACTTGGGTTACCCGTAAGATGTATGTGATCAGGGTTTGGTACGAAGCTGGTAACTGAATCCGGCGGCAGCAAAATCACACCACCACGCAACAAATCGATATTGTCCAATTCAGCACCAGACTGACTACCTGAACGCACGAAACTGCACTCCTCTAATACGCCTTCGTGTACACCCACAACTCCCCAGGTACCGTGATCATGAATCGGTGTCCATTGCCCAGGTTGCCAAACCAATGCATACAGACTCATCAAGCCTGCATCATCCACAAATATTGCGTTGCGTGCGTAGTGATCAGGATGATTTTGAAAATGCTCTGGTTTCAGAAAGCTCTTATCGCCAGACAAGAGTTTGAACATTAAAGGTACAATTTTCTCGACGTTAACAGATGGTTCGTAGTTACCGCTGATAACCGCGCGGGTTTCTCGAACGAATTTATCTAGTGAATAATGTGACATTTTTCTACCTGGCGAAAGCTTTAACGAAAGTCTCGGTGCAATCTACAAGTGTATCTTTATTTATACTAAGCTACTCACTCTAATAAATACGACTAAGTATTAGTTAGTGGGCCATGCAGTAAATTAAAAAACCCTTGAGATAGAAGCTGCTTACTCCACAGTCACCGACTTAGCCAAATTCCTGGGTTTATCCACATCAGTGCCTTTGATAAGTGCTACATGGTAGGCCAGTAATTGTAAGGGAATAGTATAGATAATCGGCGATAGCATGTCGTTGACTGGGGCCACTCTTAACACCTGGATTCCATCCATCTCCTCAATGCCTGCCTGTTGATCGGCGAATACCAGGAGCTTGCCACCGCGAGCTTTAACTTCCTGAATATTGGATTTGAGTTTTTCCAGAAGCTGATTATTTGGTGCGACAGCAATCACCGGCATTTCAGAATCCACCAGTGCTAACGGCCCATGTTTTAGCTCACCAGCAGCATAAGCCTCTGCATGAATATAGGAAATCTCTTTGAGTTTTAATGCACCTTCCATAGCGATGGGATAGTGCATACCGCGACCGAGAAACAAACTGTGTTGTTTGTCTGCAAACTGAATAGCAATTTGCTCGATACTTTTATCTAGATGCAATGCATTTTCGATTTTGGCGGGCAGGGTACGCAGTTCACGAACCAGCTCTTCTTCTGCTGCCTCATCCATTCCATGGCGTCTGCCCATGGCAATAACTAATAACATCAACGCGGTTAACTGGGTTGTGAAAGCCTTGGTTGAAGCCACACCGATTTCAGGTCCCGCATGGGTCATGAAGGCAAGATCAGAATCTCGTACTAGAGAACTTTCCGGCACATTACAAATGGTAAGCGTATGCTGAAAACCTTCACTTTTGGCGTGTTTAACTGCACCGATCGTATCGATGGTTTCACCAGACTGAGAAATTGTCACTACTAGTACATCATCACCAACAACATGTTTGCGGCTCTTGAATTCGCTGGCTATTTCTACCTGACAGAGCACACCGAAGTGCTCAAACCAGTACTTGGCGACCAGACCAGCATGATAACTAGTACCACACGCGATGATCTGTATGGCGTGGGTGTTATCGAAAATTTCCTCGGCGCGGGTACCAAACACCTGCTCCAATAAGCGGGTACTGGATATACGACCTTCCAGGGTATCCGCTACTGCCCCAGCCTGCTCGTAAATCTCCTTCTGCATATAATGCCGATACTCGCCCAACTCGGTGGCACCTGAACTTAGCGTGCTTTTGCGAATTCTGCGGATCTGTTCTTCGCCGTGTTCGTCAGTAATTCGTACGTTGCCAGCGTCGATTTCGACCACGTCACCATCTTCCATCACAATAAAATCTCGGGTGACTTCGATTAATGCCGACATATCCGACGCTAAAAAGGCCTCACCATCGCCAATGCCCACTACGAGTGGACTACCGCGACGAGCACCGACCATACGATTGGGCTCACTTTCACTCACAACACCTAATGCAAAGGCACCATCCAGCATTCGAACTGTGGATCGCATGGCGTCAAAAAGGTTTTCACCCTGGGAAATAAACCAGGAAATCTGGTTTACTACTACTTCCGTATCGGTATCAGATTGAAACTGAAACCCACGCTCAATCTGCTTCCGACGCAGCTCTTCGTGATTTTCTATAATGCCATTGCAAACTACCGCGACATTGGCACTGATATGTGGATGGGCATTACGCTCGCTGGGTACACCATGTGTTGCCCAACGGGTGTGCGCAATTCCAGTAGCACCGGTTAACGGGTGAGCTTGCAGAGATTTCTCCAGCTCAATAACCTTGCCAACGGCTCGAGCACGATCCATTTGGCCGTTATTAATCAGTACTACCCCGGAAGAGTCGTAGCCTCTGTACTCGAGACGACGCAATCCGTCAATTAAGATAGGTAATACATCACGATTGGCTACAGCACCGACGATTCCGCACATGGCTATTCTCTTCAGAGACTTAGGGAGTAAATTTCCTGCATTCTATCAACAATTAGGGCATTCGAAAGTAAAATACCCCCAGAATGCCACTTGTTCAGTTGAGAATTCTTGATATTAGTCGACTTTTTTCTTTGGTCGTTCCCAGCTAGGAAGTGTCCTGGCTTTTGCCCTGCCAAATGTTAATTGCTTTGCCGGAGCTCGAATGGTTAACGTAGTTCCCGCTCCAATAGTCGCTCCGTCTTCAATGGTCACCGGTGCAATCAATTGGCAATCCGAACCGACGAAAACATCATTGCCGATAATCGTTTGGTGCTTATTGGCACCGTCATAGTTACAGGTAATCACCCCTGCACCAATGTTTGTGTTGGAACCAACATCGGTGTCACCTATATAGGCCAGATGGTTGGCTTTTGATCCGGGGCCGATTCTGGATTTTTTAGTTTCAACAAAATTACCAATTCGTGCGCCTTTCTGTAACAGAGTACCAGGTCGGATTCTGGCAAACGGACCGACATGGCAATTGGATTCGATATCCGCATCGTCGATAACACTGTTGGCCAAAATTTCTACGTTATCAGCAATTCGTGTATTCTTAATTACGCAATTGGGTCCAACGGTAACGCCTTTGCCGAAAGTATTATCGCCTTCCAGCACCAGGTTAATGTCGAAATAACAGTCTTCGCCTGCGGTTAAATTGCCACGTATATCAATACGGTTAGGATCAGCAATACAAATACCCTGATCCATCAAGTGGTGGGCTTGATTAAGTTGATGTACTCGTTCCAGTTTTGATAGTTCCTGTTTACTGTTAACCCCTTCAACTTCCCAACCGTATTCGGCTGAACAAGTTTCCACCGTTAGCCCATCTGCGACGGCAGCTGCAACGATATCTGTCAGGTAATACTCACCTTGAGCATTATTGCTGTTCAACTCTGATAACCATTTTTGAATTTTGAGTTTCGGTGCTGCCATGAAACCCGTGTTAAATTCACCTATCTCGAGTTGCTCTGGGGTGGCGTCTTTAGCTTCAACTATGCCGGTAACACTGCCCTCTTCATTACGTTCGATGCGGCCATATGATCCTGCATCAGCTACGGTCATGGTTAACACAGCCAGTGTTTGATTTCGGGTCGCTTTGGTAATCAGATCTGCCATAGTCACATTTCTAATGAGCGGAATATCGCCATACATGACCAATACTATGGCATCGTCGCGCACATCATCGATGGCCAGCCCGACTGCGTGTCCAGTACCGTTTTGTTGCTCCTGAAATACCCAATTGATGCTGCTCTTATTGATGGCATTGGGTACGGCATCTCCACCGTAGCCATAGACAATATGGGTTCTTGCCGGACCCAGCGCACCCGCCGTATCCAGAACGTGCTCCAATAGAGGTTTGCCTGCCAGAGGATGTAGTACTTTGGGTTTACTGGAACGCATGCGCGTTCCTTTTCCTGCGGCCAGGATGATGACTTCGATGGTCATGATTGGGTCCGGAATTTTGACCGATTGATTATATTATTTGTTGGGAGGTAGGGGGTATTTATTAATCTTTCAAACGTCCCCGCCTAAACGGGGAGCGACCAAAATATTGAGAATTAACTACTAGTGAAGAACCTTGATTGGAAGTTCCTCAGGATTGGGATCACGTACATCAGTAATGTTGATCTCATAGGTAATTGTCTTTCCCGCCAGAGGATGATTCGCATCTGCAGTGATTCTTCCCTCTTCTATGCGGGTAACGCGAAAACGTCTAACCTCACCTGTATCACTTTTAGCTTCCAGCTCAGCACCAATGTAACGAGCCTCTTTAGGTGAATTCTGAACATCGTCAGTAAAAGTTAGATCGGGGTTATGAGGGCCAAAAGCTTCTTCGGGTTTGAGCTCTACGCTGACTTTTTGGCCAGGTTTCAGGCCTTCAAGAGCGGTTAGTACTTGAGGAAATAATTCGAACTCATGGCCGTGTAAGTAAGAAACAGGCAGTTCGCTTTGCTCCATAACCTGACCCATGTTGTCGAGGATGGAATAATTAATGGTGACGAGTTTGTCTTTTTGTATGGTTTGCTCGGTCATTATGGCTCCTCGGTCGTATTGCACTACAAATCGACCTGGTTTGGTTTTAGTTTTTGAGGGAAAAGAAATCGTATCGAAATTAATTTTGTCTTGTGATGATTGAAATTGAATCTAAAAGTTTTAATCGAGTCTGGGAAGACCCCTGACGAGTGTTCTAAACGACAAACACCCGGGTTGGCCGGGTGTTCTGATTTTCAATAGTTGGGAGTTACCCCGGATTATTGAAAATTAAGAGCGCTTTCCACGAAGCTTCTGAATAGCTCGCAACTGAGCGGCTGCCTGAATCAGTTCGGCCTTGGCTGCAGCCAACTCCAGTACGCTGGTTTTATCTTTCATCGCTTGTTCGGCACGCTTCTGGGCTTCCAGGGCACGTGCCTCATCCAGATCTTCAGCGCGAATTGCGGTATCAGACAGAATGGTTACCAGATCCGGTTGTACTTCCATCATGCCACCGGAGACGTAGAAGAACTCTTCTTCACCGTCTTCGGTTTGTACGCGTACTTCGCCAGCAGTCAATGGGGTCAGCATTTGGGTGTGTTTGGGCGCAATACCCACTTCACCCATGCTGGCCGGTGCAAACACCATGGTGCCTTCACCGCTCCATAGATGCTCTTCGGCGCTAACGACGTCTACTTTTATAGTGGTTGCCACGGGCAATTACCTTTAGGTGATAGTCTTGGCTTTTTCTACGGCTTCTTCGATACCACCGACCATGTAAAAAGCCTGCTCTGGCAATGCATCGTAGTCACCGTTAACAATGCCCTGGAATGCACGTAGGGTATCTTTCAGGGTAACGTACTTGCCTTCGGCACCAGTAAAAGTCTGAGCTACGAAGAAAGGTTGGGACAGGAAGCGCTGAATTTTGCGAGCGCGGTAAACTAACTGCTTGTCTTCATCAGACAACTCGTCCATACCCAGGATGGCGATGATATCGCGCAATTCTTTATAACGTTGCAGAGTTCCCTGAACGGCACGAGCACAGTCATAGTGCTCCTGGCCAACAACCAATGGATCTAACTGACGACTGGTTGAATCCAGTGGATCTACTGCAGGGTAAATACCCAGCTCAGCTACCTGTCGAGACAATACTAGTGTCGCGTCCAAGTGAGCAAAAGTAGTTGCAGGTGATGGATCGGTCAAATCATCCGCTGGTACGTATACCGCCTGGAACGATGTGATTGAACCATCTTTTGTAGAAGTAATACGCTCTTGTAGCGCACCCATTTCCGCAGCCAGTGTGGGCTGATAGCCTACCGCTGATGGCATACGACCTAACAACGCAGATACTTCGGTTCCTGCTAGGGTATAACGATAGATGTTATCGATAAACATCAGAACGTCACGTCCTTCGTCACGGAAATGCTCTGCCATGGTTAGACCAGACAGTGCAACACGCAAACGATTGCCTGGAGGCTCGTTCATCTGGCCATAAACCAGGGCTACCTTATCCAGAACGCCGGCTTCAGACATTTCGTGGTAGAAGTCATTACCCTCACGAGTACGCTCTCCAACACCGGCGAATACTGACAGGCCTTCCTGTTGTACTGCGATGTTGTTGATCAACTCCATCAGAGTTACGGTCTTGCCTACACCGGCACCACCGAACAGACCAATCTTACCGCCCTTGGCGATAGGCATGATCAGGTCGATAACTTTAACGCCAGTTTCCAGAATCTCAACACTGGCAGCCTGATCAGCGTAAGCAGGTGGCTTGCGGTGAATTGGACTTCTTTCATCAGTATCAATGGGGCCAACACTGTCAATTGGCTCGCCAAGTACGTTCATGATACGACCGAGAGTCGCCTGACCAACCGGTACTGAAATTGGTGCACCAGTATTGGTAACTTCCAAACCGCGTTTCAGACCATCGGATGATCCCATAGCGATGGTACGTACGATGCCGTCACCCATCTGCTGCTGTACTTCCAGTGTCAGGCCAGTTTCGCTAACGTGTAGCGCGTGATAAACCTTTGGTACACCAGTACGTGGGAAACGAACGTCTACCACAGCGCCGATAATTTCTACAATGTTTCCGGAACTCATAGCCCTTTAACCTCAAATGTTCTCTTAAATTAGGATGACAACCTGATCATCCTGCTTACAATTAAAAACTGTTCTAAACTGCTGCGGCACCCGCGACGATCTCGGATATTTCCTGAGTAATCGCTGCCTGGCGGGCCTTGTTATAGACCAGTTGCAGTTCATCAATCAGGTTGCCGGCATTGTCAGATGCTGACTTCATGGCAACCATTCTGGCGGCTTGCTCTGAAGCAATATTTTCCACTACACCGCGATACACCTGGGATTCGATATAACGAGTCAACAATACGTCGACCACTTCTTTTGAATCCGGCTCGTAGATATAATCCCAATGGTGCTGCAAAGACTCATCAGCCTTTTCAGCAGCAATAGGCAACAACTGTCTTACAGTAGGTGCCTGGGTCATAGTATTTACGAATTCGGTGTTGACCAGAAACAGGCGATCAATCTTGCCTTCGTTAAAGGCATCCAACATCACCTGTACCGCACCTAGCAGATCAATAATCGCCGGTGCGTCACCTAATTGAGTTGCTTCGGCCAGAATATTAACGCCAAATCTTTTGAAGAAGCCAAGTCCCTTGGAACCAAGACAAGCCACATCAACATCGATATTCTTATCCTGCCATTCCGTCATACTATTAACGGCGGCACGATACATGTTTACGTTCAAACCACCGCATAGGCCGCGATCTGAGGAAACCAGGATGTAACCCACACGCTTGATCTCTCGATCAATAGTGTAGGTGTGCTTGTATTCCGGATTAGCCTGAGCCAGATGCGCAATAACCTGGCGCATTTTGTCCGCATAGGGTCGAGCTGCTTTCATACGATCTTGAGCTTTACGCATTTTACTCGCCGCCACCATTTCCATGGCTTTAGTGATCTTCTGCGTATTTTGAATACTCTTGATCTTGGTACGTATTTCTTTGCCGCCGGCCATGACTTAACTCCTACCAGGAACCGTTAGCTTTGAAATCTTCAACCACTTTCTTCAGTGCGCCGAGATTGTCGTCGTCGTACTTAGGATTCTGGTTGATACCTTCCAGTGCTTCACCATGATTGGATTTAGCATAGGCCTGTAAGCCTGCTTCGAAGTCTACGATCTTGTTGACCGGGACATCATCCATGTAGCCTTCGTTAACTGAATAAAGCGACAGAGCCATTTCCGCAACAGACATAGGTGCATATTGCTTCTGCTTCATCATTTCAGTTACGCGCTCGCCACGTTCCAGCTGTTTGCGAGTCGCCTCGTCAAGATCAGATGCAAACTGTGAGAAAGCCGCTAACTCACGATATTGAGCAAGTGCCAGACGTACACCACCACCAAGCTTCTGAATAATCTTGGTCTGAGCCGCGCCACCTACACGAGATACCGACAAACCAGCGTTTATAGCAGGTCGGATACCAGCGTTGAATAAATCAGACTCGAGGAAGATCTGACCATCAGTAATAGAGATTACATTGGTCGGTACGAAAGCTGATACGTCACCCGCCTGGGTTTCAATAATAGGCATTGCAGTTAAAGAACCAGTTTTGCCTTTTACTTCACCGTTTGTGAGTCTTTCTACTTCGGTAGCATTTATGCGCGCCGCTCGTTCCAGCAAACGTGAGTGCAAATAAAATACGTCACCAGGATAAGCTTCACGACCAGGAGGACGACGCAGTAACAATGATATCTGACGATAAGCCCAGGCCTGTTTGGTCAGGTCATCATAGATAATCAGTGCATCTTCACCACGATCACGGAAGTACTCACCCATGGTAGCGCCGGCATATGGCGCAATGAACTGCATGGCTGCAGATTCAGCTGCTGTGGCAGCCACTACAATAGTGTGTGCCAGTGCATCATGTTCTTCAAGCTTGCGTACCACGTCGGCTACTGATGAAGCCTTTTGGCCAACAGCAACGTAGATACACTTAATTCCGGTGCCTTTCTGATTAATGATGGCATCGATTGCAACAGCGGTCTTACCGGTTTGACGATCACCGATGATTAATTCACGTTGACCTCGACCGATTGGAACCATGGCATCAATAGATTTCAAACCAGTCTGTACTGGCTGATCTACTGATTGGCGCTCGATTACACCAGGAGCCACTTTTTCGACGGGCTCATTTCGGACGGCTTCGATAGGACCCTTGGCGTCGATTGGTGCGCCCAAAGCGTCAACCACTCGACCCAGCAAACCTTCACCAACGGGAACTTCCAAAATACGACCGGTACAGCGAACCGTATCTCCTTCAGAAATATGCTCGTAGTCACCTAGCACTACCGCACCAACAGAATCCTGCTCAAGGTTGAGCGCAAGACCGAATGTGTCACCTGGAAATTCCAACATCTCACCTTGCATGGCTTCAGAGAGACCATGAATACGGGCGATACCGTCAGTTAGGACTACCACGGTGCCTTCGGACTTGGCCTCGGCTGCGGCTTCAAAATTTTCAATCCGATCCTTGATCAGCTCGCTGATTTCGGACGGGTTTAATTGGATGGACATACTATGAAATCCTCAAAACTTTATCCACTCACGGCGCTGGCCATTTTCTGCAGCTGCGCCCTGATAGAACCGTCAAATACCCAGTCGCCGGCACGAATTACCGCACCACCCAGGATATCCTCATTAACAGAAGTCTCCAGTTTTACAGTGCGACCCAGGCGTTTTTCCAGGGCAGCAGCAATACTGGCGCGTTGTTCGTCGGTGATTGAAGTAGCGGTAACAACCTCGGCATCAATCTGATTCTCCGCCTCTGCCCTGAGCAATTCATATTGCTCTGCAATCTCACCTACCACTGATAGGCGGCGATTACTGGCCAGCAGTCGAACCAGATTTTTGCCCTTGTCAGACAACCGATCACCGCATACATCGATGACCAGGTCTCCCAGTGCCTCAGAGCTCATCCTTGGATTACCATCTAATGTGGCAATCTGTGGATCAGCAGCTACGACGCTGAGAAATTCCAACTGGTCGCTCCAACCTGCCAGGTCGGATTCGGCCTGAGCAATGTCAAATACAGCTTTGACATAAGGCCGGGCCAGAGAAGCAATTTCAGCCATGGTTTACGTTCCTTAAAGTTGCGCCGCCACGTCGTCCAGCATTTTGCTGTGCGCACCGGCGTCAATTTCTTTGGCTAAAATTTTCCTTGCACCAGCAACAGCGAGTTCACCAACTTTGCTACGCAATTCTTCTTTAGCCTGATTGATCTCGCGATCAATTTCGGAACGAGCCGAGCTAACGATACGCTCACCTTCTGTCCGGGCACCGTCTTTGGCTTCCTCGACAATTTCACTGCCACGCTTTTCAGCTTTGGCAATGATTTCTGCGGCCTGGGATCGGGCGTCGGAAACAACATCGTCAGCTTTTTGACGACCTACTTCTTCAGCCTTAAAACCCTTATCCGCAGCGGCGAGACCATCGGCAATTTTGCCCTTACGCTCGTTGAGTGCACCGATCATCGGTACCCACACGTATTTTTTGCTAAACCAGATAAACACGATGAAAAAGATCATCTGGAAAAACAAGGTCAAATTAATATTCATTTCGCTAAACCCTTATTAAGTGGTTAATTGGCCAGGTTCCTTAAAATTAGGCCACAGCGAAAAGAACATACATGGCGATACCGACAGCGATCATAGGAACCGCGTCGACCAGACCCATGACGATGAAGAACTGGGTCCGCAGCATCGGAATGAGTTCCGGCTGGCGGGCAGCGCCCTCAAGAAAGCGGCCACCGAGGATACCGATACCTACTGCAGCGCCCAAAGCGCCCAGGCCCATCATGATCGCGCCAGCGATATACAGAAGTGCTGATTCCATCTTAGTCTCCGAAATTTATGGAAGTTTTAATCACAAAAAAATAAAAAAGTTACAACTACTATTTAATGATGCTGATGCGCCATGTCTAGATAGACAATGGTCAACACCATAAAAATAAACGCCTGCAGGGTGATTACTAGAATATGGAAAATCGCCCATATCAATTGCAATGCACCACCGAAGGTTATTAATGCCAGACCACCACTAAACATAAGTGAGATGAGGATGAAAATCATCTCACCGGCATACATGTTGCCGAATAAACGCAGCGAATGCGAAATTGGCTTGGAAATTAGACTGACGAATTCCAGGAAGAAATTGACCGGAATAAACAGCAGTTTCATTACCGGGTTCTTGGATTCGAAAGGATGCATGGTTAATTCCGCAGCAAAGCCACCCAAGCCTTTGTTGGTAATGCTGTAAAACACCATCAATATAAATACTGAGCCCGCCATACCGAAAGTAATATTAGGATCAGTAGTGGGTACAACTTTCATATATTCGGCAATATGCAGCTTGGCGAAAATCCAGGGCAGCAAGTCTACCGGCACCAAATCCATGGTGTTCATCAAAAATATCCAGCAAAACAAGGTTAACGCCATCGGCGCAACCAAGTCATTTTTACCACTGAACGAGCCACGTACATTCTCGTCAATAAAATCAATAATCATCTCAACGAAGTTCTGCATGCCATCGGGCACACCGGTGGTTACCTTATCGGCAACTTTTTTGAACAGCCATAGGAACACGCCGCCCAAAACCAAAGACCATAAAACGCTGTCTACGTGAAACGCCATAAAACCCATTTCGGCCAGATCTTCTGAACCATGGGCTAAGCCCCAGCTGCCATCCGTCTTTTGACCATAGGTTAAATTGGTCAGATGGTGGCGAATGTACTCAGTAGAAGTAACAGTACCCGATGATGCCATGTTTAATCTTCTTCAGAAATATTTGTTCGTTTGGTCGAATTATTGCGTACCGCAAACACATAAGCGAATTGCGTCACCAACAAACCCGACAATATAAAAATCGGTTGCAAATTCAGAAGCTTGATACCAATCCCCACCCCGAGGGCTGCTATCAGCAGTTTTTGCAACATTCCGGAATACACCGGAAGCAAAGCCAGACTGGGCCGTGATACAGCAGATTCACTAGACCGCATCACACTACGGCCAGTTACAACTGCACTCAAAAACCCAAGAAGGGCACCATATCCTGAACTGATTGCCGGGTGTGTACCTAAAGCTATCAGTATCGCAATCGCCAAAATCGCGCTGATCAGGACCTGTGCGGTGAGTACCCGTCGTATTCCAATTTGCAAGGAATTGACGGCATTTTCATCACACGATTGATCGGAGAAATGCATTGAGGTCGCCGTAAAGAGGCGCGAAGTATAATTATCACGTATGGCAGGGTCAAGAAAAGTAATAAAAACTTTTTTAATATTGATAATAAGTGTTTAGAACGCCGCTAATGTAAACATTGGTTAGCTCGACGAAATTAGCCTATCTACTCTTTTAGCATTATATTACTAGCATCCGATGTCAGTCGAAATTTACCGAAAATAGATCGAAATCAAGAATTAATTACATATAACTGCCAATTAATATCTTTATACAGCCAAAGATATCTGGCGGTGCCAGTTTTCGACCAAGGTTTGCGCATCACAATAACCAGAAGTTATAAGATGATGAGCAGGCTTTTCGTTGTCATTTTTTTGAGCAACGACAAGCACCGCAGGAAAGCCTTGAATGCCCATTGTTTGAGCTAAATACAGGTTTTTTTGAAAATCCTGCTCTACGACTTCACTTTCTAGCTCCTCAGCAAAGGATTTTCGATCTATTCCGATCGACTCTGCGCAGTCACATAGAATCGTCGTATCGGAGGGGTTTTTCGCTTGCATGTAATAGGCACGTTGGATCGCGTGCACCATATCTAACAGACTCCCTGGTTTCAGTCTGGCTGCAGAAATTACAGCTCGACAGGCAGGATAGGTAGATCTCCGCGGGGTATTATTGCTCCAGAAATCAAAATTAAACTCAGTGCCAGTACGTTCAGCAATCATTGCCCAGGTTTGCTGAAGGCCCTGACGCATAGAATCTGCCATTGGTGTATCGGAATCCGCAGCGAGGCCGCCCAAAACATAACGAATGTTCACCTCTTCAGGTAGTTCTTTCAACAATGCCAACCAACTATCCCGAAATGCCCAGCACCAACTGCACATTGGATCAAGCACGTAATAAACATTCAAAAAAGGTGTGGTTATTTTTTCATTCATCAAGCGATTATGACTGGTTTTAGTATCGAAGGTTACTCTATATTAGAAACTAGGAGTGAGCATTTAATATCATCTGAACAATCTCGTCAGCGACTGTTGAATAGACTTAAAACTAACCACCTAATTGAAAGGGGTAATTGATCAGGCTT
>JBLHGU010000010.1:0-54513 GCA_047615875.1 Parasphingorhabdus sp. | reverse complement strand
TGGCGTAGGCATGCTGATCATGCAGTAATCCGCACCAAGATCGTGTAGTGCCAGGTCGGATAGCTGTACCAGCACTGGGCGCGATTGGCTCTCGGAAACCAACGCCACTCTTGTGCCTCCCCCAATTCCATTCAGCGCAAACACACGCCGGAAACAGTCCAGCCACTTACCCTCAATTCTTTCTTGTAGCAACTTAAGCTTCCTCCGGTCTACCGGTCATTGATGGTCAATTGAAAATACTTTACTGAGGAGTTAAGTTATTTCATTTGAAGGCTCTATGTCAAGTTGAATGCCTACCTTACAAAAATACTGTCTTATACCCTGCTGCTTCCACCGTAAATTTTACGCACCTGTATTCGAATTCGTAATTACTGGCATCTTGAATTTCCAGGTGTTCCAGATTTGTTCGTTTGTTATCAGTTCGGTCATAAAACGTGCAACATTGGCACGTGTTGTAGGCAGGCCGCTGAAGAGGCCAGATACGGGCGAATTGCCAATCTTGTAGAGAGATTCTTTGGCATTTATTAACGAATCCGGACGAACACTACACCAGTGGATGTGATTGTTTTCTTTGCCAACAGTTTTGTGTAGATATTCTAAGGCGGTTTCATTGTCTCTATGTGCTGGAATGGTATGCCTAAGCACATAGAGAATAGTTCTTTCAAAAACACTTCTTGTCTCTCCAAGATCAGGATTTGAGACACCAACAGTGTTCATGAGAATAAACTTCGTAGGCAGGGCGGCATCATTGTGCTCAATGGCCTGACAAAGACGTCGGGTTGCATCGGTACAGAGCTTTCTGGGCTCGCCAAAAATTCCTTTAAAATTAGGCTCGTGCCCTAAGCAAGAAGCGACAGAACTACAATCTGCTACGTAGATTGCTAATTCGTTATCTGTCAGATTCAACACACTAGCTTCAATAATTTCCAGATTCGGGTGTTCTAGAACTATCGGTTTGAGTTTTTTGGTGGATCTGACAATGATACGAACCTGTTGGCCTTTATCCAGTAATTGCTCTACCAGAGGCTGTCCGGTATTTCCGGTGGCGCCGACTACGAGGGTTCTCATTAAATTTTTGTACCTTGATTTGTATTGTTGGTAAATAAGGGCAGGGCAGTTCAACTAGTTTGCAGAACCAAATGTTTCCAGATAGATACTGGCTTGATCAACTCCATCAGAGACCAGCGAGTTACTAACTTCAGATATAAAACCGGGTGGTCCGCATAAGTAGTAACAAGCATCATGCTCTTGCACCAGCTGCCTGATACGTTCACCGCTGACATGACCCGTATGCTGATAATCTATTTCAGGCTTGTCATTTAGATTGGGACGGCTATAGGAGAATTCAATCTTTAAATTTGGTAATGTTTTCGCTAGCGCATTGACGTATTTCGAGAAAGCATGACTCGTACTATTTCTAGTACCATGGAAAAAATAGATTGGTTTATTATTGGCTAATGATCCCAGTTGATTCAGCATACTTATCATCGGAGTGATACCAATTCCTGCACTCACCAAGACGACAGGACGATGGGTATCTCCGATAACAAAATCTCCCATTGGAGTGCCGGCTTTTATCGTATCGCCTGGCTCCACTACGTCGTGCAGATATCGAGAGGCCAATCCACGGGGCTCTCTTTTAACACTGATGCGGTAGTGATCACTTCCCGTTCCATTTGAAATCGAGTAGGTCCGTTGAATGCGACTATCATGAGTCTCAAATTCTATCGGTAGATATTGACCTGCTTTAAACTCAGGCAATTTCTTGCCATCCTCAGATACAAGCTCAAATGAAATTACATCATGACTTTCTTGAATTTTGTTTGCGACTTTGAGGGTTTGGTTTGATTCAACTGGCTTGCGCCAGCGAAGTGGAAGCACGCATTGAAGAAATACAATCTCATCTATGTCGATCGTGACTAATCGTTGAGCGCCGGGGAAGTTTGCCACTTCTGCTGAGTCCCAATCTATAGAAGCCCTACCGGTTATTTGTAGTAGATCACCTTTGGCGAAATCAACGAATAGTAAACCTACCCCGGGTTCCAGAATCAGATTTCCGATGGTGTTGAAATGATTATTTCCAGCGTAATCCGGAAATATAATTCGACGAGAATTTTCAACCTTAACGAATCCAGGTTGGCCGCCTCGATGGGAAGCATCCATGCCAATTGTCCGCGGATTATCATCATCTCCATGATATCCACTGGCGATGAAGAATGTGTCAGCAGATTGAATCCAGTCCTGCATAGCGGTGTCTAGAACGCTGTGGCGGGAGGCCACAGACAGCGAATCATCCACGGTGACATGTTGCCATATGCGTTCTGTGATGTACTGAGGGCAGTTTCCGAAAGCCTGACCAACTTCGAACGTAAAAGATTCGTCAAACTTGGCGGTGAGCGTACCGTTTACCCTGTTTCTACGCCTTGCATCAAGCTCAATCCCAAGCAGTCCAACCTCAGAACCTGTTTCAAATGCATTTTCCAATGCATCGCCTCTGGCTGTAGAAGTCGACATTTTTAGTTGTTTATTGCTTGGCGATTGTATAAAACCTTGTGCACCGGAAAGCAGCGTAACCCAGGGGCGATTTTTGTTATCCCGTGCTGCTGCAACCACAAACGGTAGCGCTGAATAAAATTCCTGGTGCTGTTTAGGCAAATAAGGGCGAACAACTTGTCGCGCCCAGGGTTCAATTACATCGCGAACACCTAAATGGCTTTGAACCTGTTGCTCACCTTTGTGAAAAGGAGACAAAGTCATAATGCAATGAACTCCAGGCGGATGTTGCCAGAAATCCGACACATCATATGTTGGATTCCCGACTCGCCAAGTGCTTCTGGCTTAAACTCGATTTCTACATCGTCACGACTTTCGAGCTGTATTGCCAGATTGGCTATATCATTTACTTTTAGGGCGAAATGATGGAGCCCTATATTGGACTTTCGATCAAATGGAGTCGCTTTTGACTCATCTTCTACTTGCCACAAAGTAATTAAAATTGATCCATCAGATACAAACGCAGCAGGGTAAGATGGTTTCTCACCAACCTGTTTGAAGTCCAATGCATCGATGAAGAAATCACGGGTAGCATTGAGGTCTGGCACTGTTAGCCCGAGGTGGTGGATGCCATCAGTTTTATTGGATTTGTCAGTGGTAATAGTCATTGGAATATTTCTACGGATTGAATAGGAAGGCTGTTGTCAGTATGTGACCAGAATATTCCAGTTAGTTGATAGCTGCTCTGCAGGTGGGTAACAAGTCGGCGTTTTTATTAAAGACCAAGTTCGCTAAGTCCGGGATGAGTATCGGGTCTTCGACCTTGAGGCCAGTGGAAAAGCCGTTCTCCTTCTTCGATTTTCAAATCATTAATGCTGGCGTAGCGAACCTGCATCACCCCTTCTGGAGAGAACTCCCAGTTTTCATTACCGTAGGAGCGAAACCAGTTGCCAGATTGGTCAAGCCATTCATAGGCGAACCGAACAGCTATTCGATTATCAGTGTAAGTCCATAGTTCTTTGATCAATCGATACTCCAGTTCACGTTGCCACTTACGAGTGAGAAACTCAATTATTTGCTGGCGACCGACTGGAAATTCAACACGATTTCGCCAGCGACTATCGACTGTATAAGCCAGCGCTATACGTTCCCCATTCCGTGTATTCCACGCATCCTCAGCTAGACGTACTTTCTGACTCGCGGTCTCAAAATCGAACGGAGGTAAAGGTGGTTTGGTTTCAGTTGTGGTGTTCATAGCGATATACCTGGTTTGTTATGTATAAGATATAGTGGTCGCCGAATCCTGGAAATTACTGGACTCGGCGACCTTTACCTGGAACTACTTTGAATTGGCGATCAGCTTTTTCAATGAGTAGTTAAGGTTACTAGTCACAAAACAGAATCTAGCCGGCTGTTCTTTTCATAAAAGTATCAATTTTCTTGCTGATAAATTCCAGGTGTGTTTCCAGCGCAAAGTGGCCTGTGTCGAGAATGTGCTTTTCTACTATCTTAAGGTCTCTCTCATAAGGGTGTGCACCCGAAGCCGGAAAGATGTAATCGCCTTTTCCCCAAACAATTAATGCAGGTGGCTGATGCTTGCGAAACATTGCTTGCCAATTAGGATATTCAGTCACGTTGGTGCCATAACTTAGAAACATGGCCAGTTGGATATCTTTATTTCCAGGTCGTTCCAGCAAGTACTGATCATGGTGCCAATTATCCGGGCTGACTAACTCTAGTTTGTCTTCTGGTATGCCATGGGTCCACTGCCACTTTGTTGCGTCAATGGTAAGTAATGCACTACGCAGTTGTTCTCGGTTTGCATTGGACGAATCAGCCCAATAAGCTTTTATTGGATCCCAGAATGTCTCAAGACCTTCGTCATAGGCGTTGCCATTTTGAATGATAAATCCGCTGACACGTTCAGGATGCTTAGCAAACAATCGAAAACCTACAGGAGCCCCATAATCCATTAGATACATGGCATATTTATGGATCGATTTTTTCTCCAAAAGCTCATTAACCACATTGGCAAAATTAGCAAATGAGTAATTAAACTCGCCGAGAGCTGGCATTTCGCTGGCGCCAAAACCAGGATAATCCGGCGCAATAACATGATATTTATTTGCGAGCGTTGGGATTAATTCTCGGAACATGTGACTCGATGTTGGGAAACCGTGCAATAACACAACAGCAGGATTTGATGGGTCCCCTGCTTCCCTATAGGCGATATCGATACCCTGAATCTTCATGGAACGAAATCTTGCATCCGACACTTGATTGTCAGCAGCTGCGGTTAATGGCTTCTCGCCTGCCTGAATGGTCACGGGAGCGAGCCCTGTTATCGCAGATAAAGCGACCCCGGTGATCAGCAGATTAAGTTTCTTGTTCTTCATGAGTTGTTCCTCAAGTTTGTTGGTTACGTGGGCATTTAGATGCCAGGTTCAGTGCTGAGGCTTAATCTACATAATTCCGTATATAATAAGAATATTCTGTTTATTCAATAAACAATTGTCAGATTAGGAATAATGTATGGATCGCCTACAAACCATGACAGCATTCGTTGCAGTGGCCGAGGAGCAGAGTTTCTCTGCTGCTGCGCGACGATTGAATCTCTCACCACCAGTAGTTACCCGTGCGGTTGCCGAACTTGAGCAAAGATTGAGAGTGAAATTGCTCAATCGAACGACACGACATGTCCGTCCCACTGAAGCTGGATTACGTTATGTCGAAGACGTTCGCCGTGTGCTCGAGGAAATCGATTTGGCAGACGAGGCTGCGGCAGGAGTAAATGCTGAGCCAAGAGGGAGCCTGGTTATTACATCGCCAGTATTATTTGGTCGAATGCATGTTATGCCAGGTATTGTTGAATATTTAGAACGTTACCCTGAAGCCCAAATTACCGCATTGTTCCTTGATCGAGTCGTCAATATGATTGAAGAAGGTATCGATGTTGGAGTTAGGATTGGTCAATTACCTGACTCAAGTATGCGAGCTCTGATTGTTGGTTCGGTACGTTTGATATGTGTGGCATCCCCTACCTATTTGAAAAAAAGTGGTGAACCGGAATCACCAAAATGTTTGTCCGAGCACTCGACCATCGCTTCAAGTACCGCAAATAATTTTATCGGTTGGCAATTTAAGGCTTCTAAAGAAAGCCAGGCATTTCGAATTAATCCCAGACTCATTGTGTCCTCCAATGATGCGGCGATAGAAGCGGCCAAAAAAGACTTCGGGATTACCAGGGTGTTGTCATATCAAGTTGCACCTCACCTTGCAGGCGGTGAGTTGAAGTCAATCCTGCAGGATTTCGAACCAGCGGAATTGCCAGTACACATTCTACATAGAGAGGGTCGATATTCATCTGCAAAAATTCGTGCCTTCATTGATCTGCTAGCAGATAGATTACGTTCCGATAGTGTTTTAAGATAAATGGACGGAAAAGGGAAAAATATGACGGAGAGTTTAAACTTTTATCCCTCCGTCATCTTTAGAACACCTTTAGGCGTTTTCTCTACGTCGGTTTGTCATCTTGCTTTATTACCAGTTTTTTCATTGTTGCTGTTTTTAATGTCTTTACAAATTACTATATAACTAATAAACTAGTTATATAGTAATTAATGATTCTTTCAAATGATTTCGATACAACAAGCTGCTCAAGGGTTCTTATCGGTCGGATCGGCGCATCGGCTGGAAGTGCTTAAAGCGCTGGTGAAGGCAGGCCCGGACGGTCTTGGTGTGGGTCAGCTTCAAGAAAAGCTAAAAATTCCAGCATCCACTCTTGCTCACCATCTTCGTATGTTGTGTGACGGTGGTTTAATTCAGCAGCAAAAACAGGGACGTAGTGTCGTTAACCGCGCAAAGTTTGATCACATCGAGGAGCTCGCTAGTTTTCTCTTGAAGGAATGTTGCAGCGAATCCAATTGTGATTCTCAGACCAACTGTACTTAACCACCAATCAGAAAATGAGGATAAAGTTATGAAACTTCACCTATCCATGCGTGTTGAAGATCTTGAGTCAGCGAAGATGTTCTACTCAAGTTTATTCAATCAGCCGCCAACTCTCATACGAGAAAACTATATCAAGTGGGATGTAAAAGATCCTGCTGTCAATTTTGTTGTTGAGTCAGGACGTGGCGACAAGGGCTTCGATCACGTTGGTATTCAGGTGACCAGCGATACTGAACTGCAGGACCTGGCTGTCAGAATGAAACAAACCGATCACAAGTTTCTGGATATCGAAAATACCGATTGCTGTTTTGCCAATATGGATAAGGCCTGGATTAAAGGCAGTGCTAATGAAAATTGGGAAGCATTTCTTACCCATCATCAGGATAGTCAGGACTACGGCACAGATCGAACCGATCTACTGGAAGATTGCTGTACGACCAGTTGCTGTTAGTCAAAGCGGCGGCGGGGTTATGTTTAATAACCGAATCTAATTTTTCCTTCAAAAATTAAATTCGGTTTCGAATTCTGTTGTAACTAACACAACACGTCAGGCTGGCGACAAGCAAAATAATTGTTAACGCCGGAGCTCCAAACTTTGGTGTGATAATCACATTCCAGATTGCCGGCCCACCGACGAACCAAACGAGAACTTCCAGAATGAAGACATGAACCAGGTAGATACCGAAGCTGTGATAGGCCAAAGCTCCAACGCATTTTTGAAATAATTGATTAGCACGTCTTCGCGTGTGCGTTATTTTTGCTCGAGTTTTGAATATCAGAAATGTGAGTACTGACAGGGCGATAATATTGGGACTCAGGTAGTGGTAATAATAAGGATATAACCAGCCCTCATTGGTCAGGGTTTTTACATAGGTAAACCAGGCTGTGAGTGTAATCAACAAGATTATTAGCAGTCCAAATACCAGTTTTGTGCCAATTTGAGGAACCCACGAAGACCTTGCAATCCACGCACCGACTAAGAAATATCCAATATAGTAAGGTGCCAACAAAAAATCTGTTGATGTTTCAAAACCGGTGTGTTGAAAGCCCAGTAAAAGAGTCGATACCGCCAAACACCAAAAGATTGTGAAAATAGTATTGATTGCTCTATTTTCTATTTTCAACACTTGATTAACCAAGGGAACTAAAAGATACAAACCGCAAATCGTATAGATAAACCAAAGGTGACTTGTGATGTCTCCACGTAAAAGATCGAGGATTATCTGGGTAAAAGAAAAGTCGCGTTTACCGATGGCAATAAACAATGAAGCGTAGGCTAATGACCAAAGAAGACAGGGAACTAGCAACTTCCGATATCGGGCTCGGATATAGCCGGCAAGTTCAATCTGCCAGCCCAGGCTCGGAATCAATGCTCCGCTGATGAGTAAAAATAAACCCACCGCCATAGCGCTTAGAGACTGGTATAAGTTGATCGCCCACCAGGATTCAGTGGATAGTTGAGAATCTCGAAACACCATGTCTGAGCAATGGATTAGAACCACCAGTACAATGGCCAGACATCGAAGATTGTCTAACCAGTGCTGGCGGATCAATGACATCGCTGATAGTTACCTCGGGCCAGTTATTAACTGACTCGGGGAGAATTGTTTCTAGTCAGAAGATTCGTTGCTTTTGGTTGGAAGCGCAAGCCGGCCTACGTCGGTATTGTCGTTATCAGATGAAGTGCTACTACTGACGTTGACATGGGGCTTGGTACGTTCAAATTTTTCCTTCGCTGCATAACCTTCAAGAGTGAACATGGAAGCAATAACGAAACAAATGGCGATTGTGAGTGGCTTTTTCATAAGAATTTCTCCAGTGATGATTAGTTGGGAATTAGTATTTTTATTGGATTCGTCGTCACAATCCTCAATTTGGTTCAAACTTTGTGAAATATTCTTAAACTAGAATCTCAGGAAAGGTCACCTATGAACTATATTAAGGGTGATAAATCTTCACTTTTATTCGTATTCTGTCTCCAGGTGTACTCGGATTAGTAGATTCATATAGAACCTTATCTGGCCCACATATAGAAATTCCAATTGTCATATCATTCTATGCTTTTAAATATTAATCAGGACTGGGATTACTCTACCCAGTTAGAGACTAAAGTAAATTGGCTTCAAGAGCTACTTTCACCCTGGACTCGGGATTCGATTCAGGTGTTTCAGTCTCCAGTCACGCAGTATCGAATGCGAGCAGAATTCAGAATATGGCATGAAGGCGATATTTCAAATTACTCCATGTATCACCCTGGTACAAAACAGGTTTATAGCGTTACTGATTTTCCTGCTGCCACCAAGGTGATTGGTGAGTTGATGAAACCACTTTTGGATACAATAAACTGCAGTCAAATGCTGAGAAGAAAACTGTTCACGGTTGAATTTCTTGCATCGACAAACAATGAAGTAGTGGTGAGTTTGATATATCACAAGCCGTTGGACTCTGAATGGGTTCAAGCCGCAAATACACTCCAAGAAAATTTTTCCATCAATCTAATTGGTCGTTCCCGCAAACAACGACATGTATTTGGCAATGACTATGTAACAGAGACGCTACACGCAAATAATGAATCTTACCAAATACGTCACATCGAAAACTCATTTACCCAGCCTAACGCAGAGGTTAATCAAAAAATGGTTCAATGGGCCTGTGATCAGGCGAGCAATCTTAGTGGTGACCTACTAGAGTTATATTGTGGGGCGGGAAATTTTACCCTACCATTGTCCCGCCATTTTGGTAGAGTATTTGCGACTGAAGTTAGCAAATCTTCTATTAAGGCTATGCGATGGAATATAGAAGCTAATGCTATTAATAATGTAGAACTAGTGCGTATGAGCGCAGAAGAAGTTACCGATGCAGTTGACGAAGTCCGCTCTTTCAGACGTTTGCAACATCTTAATTTAAATGACTACGAGTTCCAAACGATCTTTGTGGATCCGCCAAGAGCAGGTGTGGATGAAAAAACTATGGAGCTGGTTCAACGCTACGACAATATTATCTATGTTTCCTGCAATCCGGAATCCCTTGTAAAAAACATTTCCCAATTGAGCGGTAGTTATAAAATAAAAAGTAGCGCCGCTTTCGATCAGTTTCCTTATACCGCCCATCTTGAAGCAGGAGTTTTGCTGTCTAAATACTAATTGCCAGGTCAATTGCCATAAGGTTTCTCACGGAGCTTATAACTTTGGTACGCATTGAATCTAAATTTGGCCCGTAATGAGAAATCTGAGGTTAGAATATTCTTAGTAACTCAACTTGAGATTGCAGTACCGCTCGTTACTATTTTTACTTCATTAACGGTAATGCTCATACTATTTAGGTTGGTTATGGGTGATTGGAATTGCCTGTTAACGGTGGGTAACTAAACAACCTACTATGTATAGAGATCCTATGACCGACAAAAACATAGCCGGAGAATTCAAAAAACTATTTTTGTGGTTAACCTCTGGGCTCCTGCAATTGGGGATTGTTATCTATGTTTTTCAATGGTTGAGAAATAGATTAGTAGCATTCGACCAGGAAAGCTTACCGATGCCCTACAGTATTCATGCTGGTATCACTGACAAACGGCGTAACCAATGCAATCGGAGCTGTCTTGTCAGTCTTACTGGTCATTTGTTTGCTCCGTTACAAAGACCACTTTCAGACTACACCTTTTGTAGTGTTGTTTTTAACATCAATATTGTCAATATATGCACTGTTTGCAATAACCCTGCTGTTCGCTCCGATTAGTACCGAAATTGCCAGTTATTCAAATTGCTTGCAGTCCAATCAGGTCAGGTTAGGTAGGCTAGTTAATCTTCATTAGAGACTTAAGTCTGTGAACGCCAAGTTGGGCATTCTTATCATCCTGGGATTCGGCCTTCAGATACCAGTCTAGCGCCTTCACCGGATCCGTATCAATACCAATGCCATTTTCCAGAAACCAGCCTAACTTAAACTGTGCTTTAGCATATCCCATATGTGCTGCTCTGCTATATAAACGATAAGCTCGCTGAATGCCTTTGGCGGTCTTTGTCTTCTCAAATGAAAAAGCACGTCCAAAATTTGAGATGGCTTTTGACTTTTTAATCAGGTTCTGTGAGTTCCAGTCTTTGACATCCTGCTCTGGTAAAACAGCGGCTTCAAGAACCAATTTCTCTTCAGTCGCTTCAATTTGCATTTCTGTTATAAGCTCAGGTACGACGATCTCCGTTTGCTTTGGCGAAGGCTCGATGCTAACGGATTTCACCGGGACAAACTCATCGGGGTTTTCGCTCGGTGTGCCATGTTCTTTCTGGACAATAGCGTCCGTTTTAGCAATGGCGGGTGTTGAAACAGCAACGGGTTGTTGTTTGGTCAGTCGTAGAATTGATTGTCGCAAAATAGCGATTTCGGTATTTTCCGGATTCAGAACTGTCAATCGATTGAGCAGCTGATTGGCACGTTGTTGGTTATTTTCTGAAAGGGCTGATTCAATCAGAATAACGTATCTGGCCTGTATTGCTCGAATACCATTTAGTGCTGCCGTATTTTTTGAATCAATTGCCAGAATTGATTCATAACAATTTAAAGCGTTACCCTGCTTGCTGATTGTCAGGCGATCATTACGAAGGTATTGATTGCAAGTATTAAGAGTTTGATCGAGATCAAACGTATCTTCTTCATTCTGATTTTCATCAGTTTTAACTATGGCTGTAGTATTTTTCTCTGTCCCTGAAAGCTGCACGAACATACCAATGGATGCCTGCCCGTCCAGCATTCGTGCTGTTACAACTTCGTTATCTACAGCAGTCACTTCAGCTGTGCCAACTTCTATAAGGCTTCCGTCCAGATCCCAGATAATTGTTACCTTGCTACCGCTTTTGAGATCAATTGCCGAAATCAGATCAAAATAGACTACATCATCCTGAGAGCCATAGATTTCTCCGATTGTTTCAGCTGCATAGCTATTCGCAGAACCAGATAACCACATCCAGGCAAACACAATGCCTATTCGTACTCGACCTTCGACGTTGACCAACTTCATGGATATTCAGGACCTCCTGCTGCGAGTTGTGGAAAAAAGCACATTGGGTTCTACACCAGTTAACCATTTAGTCCATTGGGAAATGATCGGATTGTTCATTTAGACAGACTAGAAGTCTAATGCCATAACTCGCTATGAGCCAGCTAACAGGGTAAGTAGTAATGTTGCCAGTTTAGGAACAGTTTTTTATGTGCCCAGATTCTCATTACCATTTATTCTCACATAATATCTCAGATGATCTAATATGTAGCCGATATTTAGTGATTTTACAGTAGCGCCTAACGGCGGCAAGTCGCTGTGTTCCTGATTTGTCTCAAGTTTAAACTTTAAGTAAATATTAACTCTACAAATCATCAACATTCGTGTCCGAAACCAAGCTAAATCGCCGATTAACAACAATAGTTGCCGCCGATGTCGCTGCTTACAGCCGCTTAATCGCAAATGATGAGGAGGCCACGCTACAAGCGTTACAGGCCCATCGTCGGGAGTTGATAGACCCTCTGCTGTTGAACAGGGGTGGCAGAATCGCGAATACCGCCGGCGATAGCTTGTTGATAGAATTCTCTAGCGTAATCGAAGCCATACGTTTTAGTGCCCAGATGCAACAGGGTTTGAGAGAGCGTAATACAGATGTACCCGATAGTATCCAGATAAATTTTCGAATTGGCATTCATGTCGGTGATGTAGTTGAGCAATCCGGCGATCTTTTGGGCGATGGCGTTAATATTGCGGCGCGACTCGAAAGCCTGGCTATTCCTGGGGGTATCGATATATCGGCTAACACTTATGAGCAGGTGCGCAGTCGACTGGAGTTCGATGTCGAGGATCTGGGTTTTCAAAAGCTCAAAAATATTCCGGAGCCGGTTAGAACCTACCGATTACTGTTCGATCGTTCGTTAACACCTGTTGCCAGCAAGTCCCTATATAATTCGTGGCGAGCTCTGGTTATAGCTGGCATTATTGTGATGGCAGCAATAATCTTTGCCTGGTGGCCAGAGGTATTTACTCAAGTAGAAACAGATGGAGTTACAAACGCACCAGTAGTTGCCGATAGGCCGACAATAGCGGTATTGCCCTTTACAAATCTGTCAGAGGATAAAGCGCAGGAGTATTTTGCTGACGGCATGACAGAAGACATTCTGACTGATTTGTCGAAGGTATCTGGTTTGCAGGTAACTTCCAGATCAGCAACACTGCGATATAAAAAGCAAGATGTTACTCAGGAGAAGATGGCCGCCGATCTGGGGGTTCGCTATTTGTTAGAAGGCAGTGTTAGACGTGCGAATAATTTCCTGCGCATATCAGCACAATTGACCGATACCCAAACTCAAACCCAAATATGGGCTGAGCGATATGATCGTAGTGTCGAAGATATATTTGCAATTCAGGATGAAATCTCCGAGAAAGTTGTTGCCGAGCTATCTACGAGACTAAGCACCGCGGTGCTGAAAAAAATGGCTCGTACCTATACGCCAGTGCTGCAAGCCTATGATGCATATATTCAGGGCAGAGCCAAACGAATCCCCCCAACACCGCCTAATCTTGCCGCCGCGATTGTTCTTTTTCAGCGATCAATCGAGCTGGATGAAGCATTTGCTGGGGGCTATTCAGGATTGTCCTATGTGCATAGTCTATATGCGTTTTCTATTCCTTCACCATTATCACCGGATCAGCATCTGGAAAAGGCTCTGAGCCTTGCAGTTAAAGCCGCAGAGCTTGACGATACATTTGGCCCTGCCCATGGCAGTTTAGCCGAGGCTTATTTTCGAACCCGTCAATTCGATGAAGCATTTGTTGCTATACACAAAGCCATGCTAATGGCGCCCAGCGATTCTCTTATGCGGGCTAGCTATGGCCGAATTTTGACCTACTCTGGCGAGCCAGAAAAAGGTGTAGAGCAGCTACAACTGGCATTAAGAATGAGTCCAGACAGTCTGCCGCCATTATACTTTCTGGGTCAGGCTTATCGGGTGGCAGGACGCTTCGAGGAGGCTGTCGATACGCTAACCGAACATCGATCAAGGTTAGGAGGGCGAATAATTCTTCACCCCGCCATTGAGCTCTGTGCCGCTTTGGTCCAGATGGGTAAGATAGACGCTGCAACTTCGCTCGCTCAGGTAATATCGCAAAAGGTACCGAAAATTTCTCTGGCATTTTTGGCTCGTGCCAATCCGTATAACAACTCCGAGCATTTGCAGAGTTTTCTTTCTGCATTACGAACCGCTGGGATACCGGAAAATTGATCAATCTAATGCCTCTGAACGCATGGATATTTCATACGCATTAGCTTTACAAAGAGATGAGTATGGTTCGCCGAATTCTTTCTGTCCTGCAGCTAAATATTAGGAAACTATAAATGATGAAGATTGGATTGATCGGTGTTGGAAAAATGGGCACGCCCATCGGACTACATATTCTCAAGGCAGGTCATCAACTGACTGTACATGATATTAGACCGGATCAGTTATCACCACACATTGCAGCAGGTGCGCTGGTTGCAAATTCTCCCCGTGAGGTGGCAGACCAAAGTGACGTGGTACTGACATCTCTGCCTGGTCCGCAGGAGATAGATGCAGTCAACCAAGGTGCCAACGGACTATTGAGCGCCCTTACAAATGGCAAGACCTACTTCGATCTTTCGACAAGCTCACCAACCCAGGTCCGCGAATTGCACACTGCACATTTAGAATCTGGAGTCGATATGCTCGATGCTCCGGTAAGTGGTGGCCCCTATGGAGCCGAGAGCGGTAAACTTTCAATTTGGGTTGGTGGTAGTCGTGAGGCGTTCGATAAGTACTTACCACTTCTGCAAACTATAGGTGATGAAGTGAGCCATGTCGGTGAAAGCGGTGCGGGGAGCATTGCTAAGCTGGTTCATAACTGTGCTGGCTTTGTCATGTACGCCGGTCTTGCCGAAGTGTTTTCATTAGGCATCAAGGCTGGTCTTCCCGCTGACATGCTCTGGCAGACCGTTCGCAAAGGCCTTAATGGTCGGCGACCTTTGTTTGATTGCCTGGCGCGAAACTTTTTGCCAGGGCAATATGACGACGCTGATTTTTCACTAGCCCTGGCTGAGAAAGATTGCCGACTTGCCATTGAGCTAGCAGATGAATTAAGTATTCCAATGCAATTGGCAGAAGATGCGCATGGTGAACTTAAATCGGCCTTGCAGCGAGGTTGGGGCGATCGGGATGCACGAGTTTCTATGTTGTTACAACTGGAGCGGGCAGGGTTAGAACCCTTGCAGATTTCACCGGAAACAATCGCCGAAATATTAGATGATGGTGGCAGTATATAAACGCGGTTACTCGACACCTCTGTAGTAACGATAAATATTCGTAAAATGCGTTCCATCCATCCTTCGGTAACAGAACAGTAGGATGTGGTGAGGTACGAACCGCATCAATCGAGAAGGTGAAGGGACAAAGGAGAATATCTCATCTACATAAACCATCACTGATGCGGTTCGTGCCTCACCACATCCTACTGTTTTTGGGGAATTGATAGCGCACAATGCCTATTGGTTATTGCTGGCTATCGGGCTGGGATTCCGGGGGCGCAATAGAATGGCACTAAGTTAAGAGTTACTAGCAGGGCATTTTCTGCAACCTGTTGTCGGATGGATGAAACCCATCAAATCGAGACTTAAAAGACACGATTAATCACAGAGCATTACTATTATAAAAATGATGGATTTCACTCATCCTACGGGCTGAACGTAGCCATGATGTTGAGCTAAATCGTCAGATCGTGTTTCGAATAGGGGTGCATCTCGGTGACGTGGTGGTTGAGGCTGACGATATCTTCGGTGATGGCATCAATGTTGCTGCACGTATTGAGAAATTTTGTATTGCCGGTGGAGTCGCGATATCCGCAACGGCCCATGAAAACATTACTGGTCGAATTGACGCTAGCTTTATTAATACAGGTGAGCAGCAACTAAAAAATATTGTCCGCCCAACTCAGGTTTGGCGGAAGAACTTCATGCAGAACTATTCGCCTCGTTGTCCCATCAATCTGGAATCCAAATGATTACCGATGATAGTAAACATAAATCGCCGTCTTATGAACTCCAGGTCCGTTGCCGTGTATCAGCACAAAAATGTCGTTTGCAATTGGTTATGCTGAAGTCAGAGAACGGGGAGAAGTTTTGGTCAGATCGGATCTATGATGATTCACAAGACATACTCAATTTTGTCGATCGTGTGGCGAGCAACGTCAGTTAGGCGCTACGTATCCAGATAGCCGCATTTGATGGGGCCGAATTTGCGGAAACCCCTGATGAAGAGTTGATAGTAGAGCAAATGTTGACCAAAGCCGCCTATCACTTTTGGCGATTGAATATACATAGTACCGAGATTGCACGTATGTCCATAGAAAAAGCCTTAAAGACGGCACCCGACCTTCCTATGGCGCTAGCAATGCTGGCGCATTCTTTTATAAACCTCATTCCGCTTGTTCCGGTAATGAGATATTCGTCCGAAATTCTGGAGAGTGTACCCAACGAGCCACAGATGCCCAATATCCCGTCGGTTATTGCAATTGGTTACATAATGCTTGGAGAAGATGATAGTGCCCATGAAAATTCTCGTGAGGCACATGAGAGAATGCCAAATGCTTCCTGGCACAGCTTGGTTTATGCCGCAGCCGCGGCGTCAAATGAAGAACTTCTCCAGACAAGTAGTTTTCGAGAAATGTTGAGTAAAATTGACCTGCCATTTACTCACTTCCGTGACTTGCTATATTGCCGCGAAGAAGATGTGCAGTTGCTGGAGAAAAGGCTAACTATTGCTGGTTTGCAAAAATAACCGAAACCCGTCATCTTTCTCTAAAAGGTATTCCCTGTAAATTTTGATGCCCAAGCAAGTGCTATTTAATGAGCGTCACCCATCCTACGCTTTGATTCAAAGTTGATTATGACTAGCTTTGAGTCCTGTGTACTACCGAAATCTATTAGCTTTGAAATGAGTTAGATCAATAGATGGTTGTTCTTCATTTAGCAACTCGGAAATAAGCAATCCGGTGATACCGCCAAGGGTTAGACCGATGTGTTGATGTCCAAACGCAAGCAGGATATTTCTAGATACCGGTGAATGGCCGATCACGGGCAGGGAGTCTGGAAAGGTCGGTCGGTAGCCGAGCCAGTCGGAATCGGCTTTGGTGTCAATAGAAAACCGTTGTTCGGCGCAGCGTTGCAAATAGTCAATGCACTTTCTATTGGCTGGTTTATTTAGTGCATCGATTTCAACCACACCAGCCAGGCGCAATCCCTGATTCATTGGCGTGGCATAGAAACCCTGGTCAGCAAAGCCGACAGGACGGGAAAGAAGATCTTTTTGTTGTGCATATTGAACGTGGTAACCCCGTTCGGTGCCAAGTGGTAGTTGCTCACTACCACTGCCTTTGATATTCCTGGAAAATGCACCACAGGCGATCACGACCTTTTGCGCGCTTAACCTTTTCAGGTCGTTAGTATGTATAGCTACGGATTGTGGATCTGTCTGTACGTGGGCCACTTTCGTCTTGATCCACGAACCGCCGAGTTGTTGAAAATGGCGGAAAAAACCTTCGATTAAATGGGTTGGGTTAAGCGTCTGGCGGGCTTTGGGAAAAAACAAACCTTTATACATGGGCCCTTTAATTGCGGGCTCCATATCCAGAATAGCGGATTGATCAACTACTTCAAACGGAACACCCGAATTACGCCGACGAACAATGCTGCCTTGTGCGCCTGTAAAACTTTGCTTAGTTGAGTAAATATACAAACAGCCGCTTTCTCTCATTAAGTCAGCAGTATTGCTTGCTGCAATCAGTGGATCAAGGCCTGCGGGAATTTCTTTAAGCAGTGTGCCCAGTGCGTTAGAAATCTTATCAACATTTTTGCTGCTGCAATTTCGCAGGAAATCTATGGACCATCGCGGGTTGCCCAATATATGTAGTGGATTGATGCGTAACGGGCCATCGCCAAATAACAGACCAGGTAAGCGACCAAACAACGACGGGTCGTTTACCGGCACATTGGCGTAATCGGCTATTGTGCAGGCATTGCCATAAGAGGTACCTTGCCCGGGCTCCTGTTGATCGATCAGTGTAGTTTGCATGCCTTTGGTCTGGCACCACAGTGCGGTACACATGCCGACCATGCCGGCACCGATAACAACAATTTCTCTGGGAGTTTCAGACATTGGTGCTATTGCCCTGAAAGCTCTGTCTGATGGGCTTTAGCCATCTCGAGCATGCTGTTAAAACAGAAGTTGTACTTCGGCATATCACCGGGACTCATAGTGGCGCCAAAGCCTTCTTTATCGTGACGACGATAAATCCAACAATTCGAGAGCCCGTGTTTATTGGCCGGAGCATGATCGTGAAACATACTTTCGGCGGTGTGTAAGATTTCGTCCTTCTCTATGCCTTGCCGTGCCAGTGTTTCGATCATGTACTCGAAATTACGATCCGCAGGCTTGTAGCTGCCAATGTCTTCAGCGGTGTAAACAGCATCGAAGTGTATGCCTAAGCGGCCGTTTGATCCGGAAAAACTTAAGTTATCGGTATTAGTTAAAACAACCAGTTTATAGTGCTTTTTTAAATAGGTAAGTGCCTCGGCACTATCTGGGAAAGCTGGCCATTGACGGACAGAATGCCCATAAGCCACACATTCCTCCCAGGATACCTCAACTCCCCATTCTTCAGCCAGCCGGCGATAGACAACAGGAAGCAACTCGTAATACTTCTTCGCCGGTGTCCACTTTTGTGTAGTGGACTCATAGTAAGCATGGGCTTGCAGAATGTCATCTCGGCTCAAGTCGCGATTGACTCGGTCGGTCAAGGGTTTCAAACCACCAACCATACCGCTTTCCCAGTCAATCAGGGTTCCATAAACATCAAAGGTTAGGACTTTAAAGTTACTCAGTTTCATTTTTTATCCTGGGGTATCTTAATAGGGTGTCAGGTGCGGTTCGAAGTTGATAGTTTAAATTCTTTATCTCGGCTCCAGTGATATCAGTAGGTGGCCGACTTTGCCGATATTCCTCAAACCGGTAATATTTAGGCACTGAATCGATGCGAATATGCAACCAGGGTACGCCTCCTCCAGCCGTATTTAACCACCATTCTGGCGTCACTACCCAAATTATCAAAACTGACTACCTGAGCACCTAAGGGGGCAGCATTGAAATGTGCAAGAAAATCACGATTATTCGCAGGCAAGTCAATCCATTGGTCATTAAATACGACCCATTCGAAAGCCCTCTGCAGACTGGTAATATTTACCGCTGGTGTTTCGAATCGGAAAGCTTGGAAAGGCACATTTCGAATAGCATCAATAAAGAAACCACGAAACGATTCATCCGATTGCCATAGATTTACTAGGTCGATAAAGCTCAACGTAGCTGACTTTTTCCCGATACGATACTTTAACCAGGTTGCAGTGTCTGGATCTTTGCTGGCTTCAACCTGGTATAGAGCGAATTCTGAATTGGCCGAATGGCTATGCAATTTGGTACACAAGCTTCTCCCTTTATATTGAACCAGCTTGTTGCTGAGGTGATTTTGTCATTCGACCATCATTAACTGCAAAGTCGTAAGCTTCATCCAACGCCCTGGACATTTTGCTGACTAATTCGTCTATTTGAGTTTCAGTGATAATCATTGGCGGACAAACACCCAGTGAGTTTCCAGCTACGGCACGGATTAGTAGTCCATTGTTCTGGCATGCGTTTTGTGCGAAAGCACCAACCACTCCATCATTGAAGCTGGTTCCTGTCGCCTTATCCGCCACTAACTCCACAGCAGCGATCAAACCTCGTCCTCGAACTTCGCCAACGAGTGGGTGCTCATTGAATTCCTTGAGCCGCCATTGTAGATACTCTCCGACTTTAGCTGCTGTGGTAAAAGTGTCGTCTCGTTGGTAGATTTCTAGTACCTTTAATGCCACCGCACAACCAACGGGGTGACCGGAGTAGGTATAACCATGACCGAATACGCCAGCCTTAGCACTTTGGTCAATTATAGCGTCATGCATAAATCCCGGAATAACCGAAGCGCTGATGGGATAATAAGCTGAGGATAGCTGTTTGGCGAAAGTCATTAAATCCGGTTTGAATCCCATGGTCGTACAGCCAAAGTCATTGCCTGTGCGTCCAAACCCGGTAATGACTTCATCGGACCAAACCAGAATATCGTGTTTTCTCAACAGCGTCTCAACCTGCTGATAATAACCATCCGGGGGCACGATAACGCCACTGGCGCCGGTGATGGGTTCCATTATCATGGCTGCTATGGTTTCCGGGCCTTCTTCAAGAATCAATTTTTCGAGATTGCCAACTATTCGTGTGACAAACTCAGATTCGCTTTCTCCTTCCAATTTCCCGTGATAATAGTGTGGTGCATCAGTACGAATTATATTTAGCGCATCAACCGGGGCATCAAAATGCCCGAGATTAACTGGTAGACTGGTCAGCGACCCAGCAGCAACTGTTACGCCATGATAAGCGCGCTCACGAGTAATGATCTTTTTCTTTTCGGGTTTACCTATGGCATTGAAATAGTAATGCAGTAACTTTATATGGGAGTCATTTGCATCGCTGCCAGAATTGCCAAAAAATATTCGCGCATCATCAACGGGTACCATGGCCGCCAATGTATCGGCCAACTGCATTCCTGGGGTATGAGTTTTTCCGCCAAACATGTGTGAAAACGATAACTTTTCGAGCTGATCAGAAATCGCGCTAATCAGTTCCTTGTTTCCATAGCCTAATGACGTACACCATAAACTGGCCAGGCCTTCTAGATACTGATTACCCTTATCGTCATAAACATAGACACCGGATCCGCTCTCGATACACATTTGTTCGGTAGCTGCCAAATTAGTAGTTGGGTAGACAATGCGGGTCATTTTTCACTCCAAAGGTAATGAGTTTATCTCGAAATATTTTCAATATTAATCCATGTAACGTCAAAGTAACATAGTCCTGATTTATCACAGCCGACTAAGCACATGATCGAATTAATCCAATAAGCCGGCTTTTTTATATCCACTGAGCCAATTCTCCTTATCTTCCTGTAGTCGACAGATTCTGCCATGGGCTTCAGCATACCTGGGGAAATTGACATTCTTTGCGCACACTTCCCGGAAACTATCTGCAGCCTTATAGGCTTCTTCTATATTGCCCAGATGAGCATGACAGGCAGCAATATGGGCATAGGTGTGAGGCGGTGGACTTTGCCAGGCCAGCATAATATCCAGGCATTGCTCATATTCATGCAGTGCAAAAATACAATCGGTTTTTGACTCAAGAGCAAAGTCAGAAACGTAAGAATCTGTTAACAATGCCTTATCTATCCATTCTAATCCCTCCTTTGATTTTCCTGAACCAGATAGATTTGCACCGTATATAATCATCGTATGCACATCAAGAGGGTTTAAACGAAGCGCCGTTTCCAAATGGTAGCGAGCCTTTTCAAATTCGCCAAGCCAGTACAACGATTCGCCAACCAGCGAATGGACCGTCGGATTATTCTTTCCATAGCGTATTGCATTATTGATATAAGACCTGGACTTCTGCTCATTGTTGTCGTACCAGACGCCAAGGCTGAATACATTGTAGGCATACAAATTTGCCAGTACGGCGTGGCAAAGTGCATAGTGGGGGTCGAGCTCCAATGATTTATTAAGAAATGTTAGTGCAGCTGGATCTTCACCAGCTGAACTAATAAAGTGCCAGCGCCCTTTGAGAAAATACTCATAGGCGGAATAAGTTTCAATAGGTTTTTGTTGAACGCTGTCGACCAAAGCCTTTTGTATACGGCTGGGCAATTTTGCAACAATGGTATTTGATATTTCGTCCTGTAGTTTGAATGTACTATCGAAAATTTTGTCAATTCTGTCAGCCCAAATCTGATTTCCGGAGGCCACATCAACCAGTTGGGTTGTTATTCTTACTTGATCTCCTGCCTTGCAAAACATAATTGGCACCTAACTCTGCACCGACTATTCCAGTTAATACTGACTTTCCCTTGTAGTAAAAAGAAGAATTTCGATCTTTAACAAAAAGCTCTTTGCTGTGACTCAATTCTGTTATGACGTCTTCTGTGATGCTGTTAGCGAAATTCTCCATTTCAGTATCCGCACCAATAGTACTAAATGGCAGAACCGCGATGAACGCCAGTCTGGCAGCGGTTGCAGAAGCTGGCTCGAGCAATTCTCTATCTGGACCTGTAGAAGATATTTTCTTAGTACTTGCCGGTGACCATAGGTATATTCTTTTCTTTCCTTGAACATTTTTTAGCTCAACTGCACCGCCATCTACAAAATCAACATCGACTTTGCCTTGGCTGAAAAAAGTTTTGCTCAAGCTTTCTAAAAAGTGCCCGAGTTCCTTCTTCATCACGCTGAATTAGGCGCGTATATTCGGCAATATCAGATATAATAATCGCAGCCAGGCTTCGTACTGTTTGGTCTGTGTTCATGATGTTTATCATCTAATTTTAGTAAAGCAGCTTACAAATATGTACATATAACGATTGCATAAAGTGGAAACATTCTGCAGGGGGGGTATTGCTAGAAACGATATTAGTCTTTTGCAATCAGATCAACTTTTAAAATTTTAAGAAATCTGAGATTGCCTCCGATAGATTAACCAGACAACGGTAATAGGCCAGCTCAGACCCTCTCCATTTGCGACGTCCTAAATCAATTGCGTTTCAATTTCTAATTTGCCATGCAAAGTGCGGTGTACCGGGCAACGATCGGCAATCTCCATTAACCTGTTGCGTTGTTCTTCATCGAGATTACCTTTCAGAGTTATGCGACGATTAATTATATCGACTTGTGAGTGTTCTTCATCGCAGCGCGTGCAGTCGTCGCCATGCTCGCGATAGTGCTTAACCTGAACATCCACGCTGCTTAATGGCCACTTTCTGCGATTTGCGTACATGCGGATGGTCATGCTGGTACAGGTGCCTAAAGCTGCCAGCAGATGCTCATAGGGATCTGGGCCAAGATTGCTGCCGCCAACTGACAAGGGCTCATCTGCGGGCCAGTGATGCTCATCTGTAGTGACATCCTGGGTAAAACCTTTGCGCTCGGATACCAACACTTGACCTCGAGGAATTGAAGAGTTTTCCTGCGAGACCAGGTTAGTCCCGGATGCGAAGCGACCCGCCCAGGCTGAGATTACCGTAGCAACGTATTCTGCATCATCGCGATTTGATAACAGGTGATCAGCGGTATCCAGGCTAATAAAACCTTTCGGGTGTTTTGCTGCTCGATAGATTTTTTCTGCCTGATTAATAGAAACAGTTGCGTCTACCGGTGAATGCATAACCAGTAAAGCCTTCGATAAGGTGCTGATATGATCCATGCCCTGGGATGAAACATCATCGAGAAATTGTTTGCGGATAGTGAATGGTCGCCCGGCAAGAGATACCTGGGCCTGACCCTCAGTTGTAATAACATCGACGTCGTAGGCGAATTGTTTTATCACATGCTCAGCCTCAGCTGGTGCACCGATAGTCACGACTCCTCGGGATTCAGGAATAGATCCTGCAGCCTTAAGTACGGCGGTTCCACCTAGACTGTGTCCGATCAATATATCTGGCGCTCGCCAGTTATCGCGCAGATAGTCCGCTGCCAGTACCAGATCTTCTACATTTGATGAAAAGTTGGTGTTAGCGAAATCACCGTCGCTACTGCCTAAACCAGTAAAATCAAAGCGCATCACCGCGATGCCACGAGTGGTCAATGCACGGGCTATACGCGAGGCGGCGATAATGTCTTTTCCACAGGTAAAACAGTGAGCGAATAGCGCATACATTCGAACTTCGCCATCCGGCAGTTCCAGCAGGCCGGTCAGTTTTTCGCCAAGGCTACCGGTGAATTCAACGCGATTCTTTTTCATGAAATAGATGCTCCTAATTAGTTACTTGAATAAAAGGACTAATAGCAAAGCGAATAGTTCAATTATGGCTAATAGCACTGCCTGCAAAATACTCCATCTGAAGCCCAATCCGATAAATCGAGTTTAACCTGTGTACTGCGGACATTCATCCAGAAAGCGCTCACTAACTCAATAGCTGATTGCGTTTGTGCTCCAAGTGCCGTTGTTCCACAGCATTGTTGCAAAGCTCTATCGCTTGCCCATAGTGTTGATAAGCGAGTTCTCGATTGTCTGTGCGCAGCGATAAATCAGCACAAACAATGTGATATGGATGGTAGTCTGATAATTCCTTATCGAGTCTCAGTTGTGACATAAAATTGAGTGCAGAATGCGGTGAATCTGCATAGGAGATGGCTACAGCATGATTCAAACGGATAACTGCATTGGCATCATAACGTTCCAGTTCTCGGTACAATAACTCTATTTGCCGCCAATCTGTTTCGGCAAAATCTGTGGCATGCACGTGCACCGCGCTGATTGCCGCCTGAATCTGATACGGGCCAGGCCTGCCTTTCATTAGTGCAGTTTTAAGTACGCGATCACCGACAATAATACATTCCTTGTTCCAGCATGATCGCTGCTGATTTTCCAGCTGTACCAGATCGCCATTATCATCCAGTCGAGTAGCGAAACGGCAATGATGAAAATTCAATAATGCCAACAGACCAAGGCACTCGGTATTGCCCGACATCATCTGCGCCAACATGTGTGCAAGAAACAGCGCCTCGTCACACAGATCTCCGCTCACCAGTTGATCACCCTGACTGCTGTAATAGCCTTCATTGAAGATTAGATAGACCACCGCCAACACCGCAGGCAGACGTTGCGGTAATCGATCGGTATCGGGAACACTAAATGGAATAGCCGCCTGACGAATCTTGCGTTTGGCCCTAACCAGGCGCTGAGCCATGGTGGTCTCCGCTACTAGAAAAGCGCTGGCAATCTGACCTGTATTCAACCCGCAAAGTGTGTTTAACGTAAGTGCTACCTGAGCTGGTTGGGCCAGCGCCGGGTGACAGCAGGTAAAGATCAGGGCCAGCCGATGGTCCGGAAAATTATCCAGATCGGTAGCCTCAGTTTGGCATTCGAGCTCCAGCAATAACTGCACGGATGCAGCCTTCTGTTGCTGAGTGCCGGTACGCCTGAGTCGATCCAGTGCCTTGCGACGGGCTGTAACCATCAGCCAGGCCTGAGGTTTTTTCGGCAACTGGCTCGGCTGCCAACTATCCAGCGCTTGCAGTATGGCATCCTGTAAGGCGTCTTCTGCAAGTTCGATGTTGCCAAATTCATGAATCAAAATCGCAAGCAAGCGACCAAAGTGTTCGCGGACAACCCGGTCTATGGTTGTCCGGACACTCTGATCGATAACATCAGCGTTTACCCGCAAGGCAAATCCATAATGGGACGGACTTCGATGCTGCCATGTCGAGCGGTGGGAATCTGTCCGGCCCAGTCCAGGGCCTGGTCAAGATTCCCACAGTCCAGCAAATAGTAGCCTCCAAGTACTTCCTTGGTCTCAGCGAATGGACCATCGCTAATTTCGGCCTTGCCTTCTCTAACCCTCACCGTGGTCGCCATACTGACTTTCACAAGCGGTTCGCCAGCAACGAAAACACCGGCTTCCCGAGCTCGACGGGTAAAGTCAAAATAGGCGTTCATGTAGTCACCGTACTCTGCCTCACCGGGTTGGGGCCCGGAATCCTCAGCACTATAGATCATCAACAGATATTGCATAAGATACCTCGTTACATATCAATGGTTATCGCTACTTCTACACTACCACCACCTTCAAGGATTGGGCAGCCTTTGGCAATTTCAACAGCAGCATCCTGAGATTCTGCCTCTATCAGGCTATAGCCGCTAATCGGATTGGCACCACCATCGTCGGTTACAGAACCATCACCATGCACAGTGCTGGATTGACCAACCGGATTGCCACCATCGATTATAGAACTGCCAATGCTGCCGAACCAGGCCTGCCATTTACCCATAACCGCAGCGGCTTCCGATTCAGATTCAGGCATAGTGCCACCGTGATAAACAAAAATATATTTGGCCATTGTTTTATTCCTCATAACGTAAGTTGCATTTAGATGATGACAGCTTATCCTGAAGTCATCGGGCTTGTATCTAGCCTCTATTTGAAGCTGTTACATTCTATAGACGATTGAGCTGTACATTTTTCGACATTGTGATGCACATTATTTTAATCCTCCGTTATATTCTAGACTTGTAATCGGAGCAGATGCACATAGTCACCTACCTGTGATAATCAGATGCATTGAATTCGGCGTGGTGTTTTAAAGGGATAGCGTGCACAGCCTAATAATTGCGCATAAACCTGCTGTGCTATTATCTGTATAGATGAGCATGTCTGTCGTTTCTGCAGATTTAATATCGAGAAGCTAAATTGCCCGTTTGATCGAATAAATGTCGTCGTATATCCCTAAAAAGGTTGCGACAAACTATTAGATGTTTTTGACTATAGACCTGGAATAAACGGGGATTGATGCTTGAACTGGTGGGGAAAGGCACTATGGGATATTCATCCCGAAAAATCACACGTTTGCCTTTGCTGGATGTAGTTACTGGTGCCAGCTTTTTGTCAGATTGCTGTAGCCGACCAAGGTCCGTCACAAAACTTAATTCAAATTCAAATCGATCAGACGTTACACATTGATTTATCTGGGTTATCGAACCAATCACAGTCGGATCTACTGTTTAATCTGGACGGCATGGATGTCAGTTATTTTGTACAATTTAGTGATCAATCAGCTGATTTGGTGGTGCCTGAATTACAACAAGCCGGCTCCTACCAACTAACAATTTATGACGTGAGCGGCGTCGAACTGACTGAACTAACCCAGATAGATATTTCGGTTATCTCACCTGCTAAATCCCCATGGCAACTCGATATGAGCGCCAGTATCGATCTGGGCTTCGCAGATTCTTCCAATGATACTAGTTCAGATCGATTTGTTGCGGAAGCCGGTGCATACCTGTCCGTAGAGCGGCAGCATGAAGGACTTAATACCACCGCCACTGTAAATCTTTTGGCCTCCAATAATGATCACAATGAGCAGATTAATTTCTATGCTGGTGATGAGACTTCTAATCCCGCAGTTGATCTTGGCAATTATCTCGTAAGTACCGAAAAAGGTGATGTCCATGCCAGGTTTGGCGATCATAGAATTCAGGCAAACGGGCTAATTGTTGGGGCTATTAATCGTCGTGGAACCTCAATGTCGTGGCAACCCGAAGCGGGTCGATTGTCTGTCGTTGGTTTCGGATTGAGTAGTCGCCCGGCCAGGGGTTGGAACAATATATCTGGTCTAAATGACTCCAGTGATCGAATTTTTGGCGGTGTATTCACCGCGCAACCGTTTTCAGGTTCGGCCCAGGACATTAGTTTAGACCTGATTTGGGTCGAGGGCGAAACGACTGGCTATCACAGCTATTTGAATAATGAGGAATTTGCCAGTGATGGTAAATCTCAAGGGTTGCGACTTACCAGTGGAGTGGCGAACCAGTCTATGCAACTGAGCGCAGAGTATGCGCAATCTAAATTCAGCTTTGCCCAGGGCAGTGACGCTGGACAGGACTCAGACGATGCCTGGAATATCAGCGCGAAGCACCAACCGTTTTCAGGTGCAACGACTAGTAATGGCTTTCATCAACTCGATTTGAGTTTTGAGCATCGCGAAATAGGCACCTTCTTTCGTTCCCATGCGAATCCGGGCTTGTTCTCAGATGTGCGTTCGAGCCGGGCCGAATTGAGCTATTATCGTGACTCTTTAAATGTATTTGCGGCGTTAGAATCTCAGCAGAATAACGTGGATAATTTGCCACTGCCAACTTATCGTACCCGGTCAGGATCAATGTATTTATCCTATGCAGGCACGATAATGCCAGAGCGGGTCACCGATATCCTTGGCGAGCCTACCTTAAGTTTTTCCTGGGATCGCAGCAAAACTGATTATCTAAGTGGCTACGATGAGAATTTTGACCAGGGCAATAACACCTCGACCCGCTCAATGTAGGCACCAACTTTACTCATCCGAAATGGCAATGGCGGATTGGCCTGAACCAGGGTGAGTTAGAGGATTCTGTTTCAGACTCGACAAATAGTCGATATCGAGGAGTTGAGATTGGCGCGAGTTTTTATCCCATAGACCAAAGTTATTTTGATTTGGGTCATTCGATTATCCGTTATGTATCTGCCGATGAAACAAATCAGGGTCGAGACAAATTCAGCTATATCGAAAGTGGTATGAGTACAGCGAATGGAAAGCTCAGTGGCGGGCTTTCATTTAACCGCAACAAACGTGAAGATTTGGCATTTTCCAATGGTGAAAGCCGCACCGACGGATTTAATATCGATTGGCAAATACGCCTTAGTGGGATTCAGCGTGCAGGTGTCAGGCTTTGGCTGAAGGGTCAATATCACAGGCAAAGCGGCGCAGGTTTTGGAACTGTCTTTAGTGGGACCGACCGGCAGGCATTTGTTGGGGTAAGTATTGATTATGTCCGTTAGCAAGTTATTCAAATCACATCAGCAGCACATTTGCCGACTGGTATTGGCAGTGTTAATCTTAGCTTTTACAACTGCTGATCGGGTTTGGTCTCATAGCTCCTCGACACTTTCTAGTGGTGTTGGAATAGGTGTTATTGGTGGCGCTCCAGTTGTTAGCCCGTCGTCCGGTAGTTCTGACAGCAAAATTGTTCTTGGTCAAAGGATTCTGTCGGTAACAGTTTCTCCGCAAACCACACGATTGGCTCCAGGCGTGGTACGCTCATTGCGACTAGACTGGACTATAAATCTGCTTCGAAATAACAGCACTTCGGCTGTAGTTGGGTCTAGTCAGGGAAGTATCAGCGGTCGCCGTGTCGCCGGCAAAATACAGGGTTCCACCAATACGTCTACACTCAAGATTACCGAGTCGCTTAGCCTGGATGCGGTGCTTATTAAAGCTGCATTGCTGGCCGGCAGGCGCCAGCTAAATTATGTGCGGCAATTCGAATTCAACGGTACAAGTGGCATAGGGGAAGCAGTATTTCGACTCGATGCGACAATTTTATCTAATGTTGTAGCGGACCCCCCCCCAGTTGCTTCGTTCAGGTCGCAATAATCGACTCCCAGTCACCTGGAAAATTGGTGTGGTACGAAGTGGTTCTGGTTCGTTGTTAAAGATCGTATCGCTGGGCGGACAATTCAAATTACCAGGCGGTCAGTTAATCGGCAACAACCCGATGGTATTGCAAAAACCCGGTGTGGCCGGTCCGGTAAATTTGGCTGAGCAAATTACGATTCCGATCGGGGTCGTCAACAAGGTGCTGCAAACCGGCAACAATATACTTAGCTATTGCCGAACATTTACAGATGGTTTGAACAATGTATAACCATAAAGCTTTCCGGGCCCAGCGGTGGCGGTGCACTGCAGCTATCCCATATCGAACTACAGTTTAAATCTGGTGGTACGGATATCGTAGTCGCCGATGGTCGTACACCCGTGGCAGTAGCAATGGTAAGTACTCAGGGCAGTGGACGTTTGCAGGCTCGTTGGGAGGTGGCACGACCAACGTTTACATTGGGTGAGCCAATATTTTCACTCTGGCGTCCGGTAACTCAGGTGGTGTCCGGTGCCACTAAGCGACGTTTTGAGGTGGAGTTGCCCAGTGGTATTTCAGGGACCTACCTGGTGCGAATGCGACTAGTCGAACCCGCCGCCGATCACAGTCCGGTGATTCGCTATCACATTGGAAGTACCTCGGTGGGCAAGCCAAAACTCGAACTGCTAGCCCCGGCAAACGATGCCCTGGTCACTCCAGAAACAGAATTTAGCTGGCGCAATCGCCAAAAATCCGGCGCACCCCAGCAGTTGGTGGTATTCGATACGGATATTGAAGGCGACGGTTGTACATCGGAGCAGGACCAAAAGCCCCGCACCGGTGTCTATGTTGCACCGGATGTGTTCAAAACCGCATTGTCGCCAGCTGGGCGCAAACGGCTCGATAGTGGCGAAGGATATTGTTGGCAAATTCGTTCTAAAGATAACACCGGTAAACCCATTGGCAGTGAGCAGCGGCTCTTGCACTGGATAGACGAACCTGATCCTGAACAAGCTCCGTTGGTTCCCGTACCATCGCCGGAGCTGGAGCCTGAAAAAGAAGAACCAAAGCAGCCAGAACCGAAGCAATTCATTACTACCACTGGGCTGGTTTGGCAGGGCGCGGGAAGGTTTGACGATGCGCAACAACCACGCAAAATAACCACACGACAACTGGTCTGGCACGGTTCTAGCAACATGCTGGAGAAAGATGAGCCGACGCCTCTGGTCAAGGACTTTCAAACTCGTGAAACATTTGAAGTCAAAGACGGCATAGATACTCATTCGGGTGTGGTTGGCAGGCTGCTCGACAGTTTGACCGGTGGGCCACTTAGAGCGTCCTCGGCCCGTAACGAATACTCAGTAATCGCCGGCCAACTTTGGACCGGTGGTGAGCGAACCATGGCGGATGCCGCAACGTCCCGCTACCAACTGGAGCTTGCTGCCGGGTCCCATGGAATTCGAACACAGGCGAATAATTATGCCGGAACAACAGAACAGGTTGAGGTGTTAGCATTTCAGCTACTGGCTAAAGACTTTTATCTTGAGCCCAACAATGCGACCATTTATGGCAGCATAAATCTGCGTGCGTCACCGGGACTGGACGGCCTTATCGGCCGGGATGCCAGTATTGTGGTGGCTGCAGGCCATCGGCGTATCCTGATATCAACGGCAGACGTCACGCAAAGTTTTGCTTTCAGGATAGAGAACATCGTACCGCCCATAGCACCGGTGCGACTGACTGTCAGCCTGGCCGGATTTCGGCCCACCCAGGTAGATGTGCATCTAGGTCCCGGCGAAGAGCGACACATAATCGTCGATCTATTCAAGCAGCCGGCTCCTGGTTTCGATTTATCCGGTATTGTCTATGACGCAACCAGTCGTCAGCCGCTCGCCAACGTGGCGGTCCTGGTGTCTTCCCTGCCCATGGCTCCAAGAGTATGTACCGATTCTGCCGGGCGATATACTATCCGCGGATTGGGCACCACCATTGGCCATTTTGTCGATTTCGGTCATCCGGATTACTCAGCAGCGCGTGGATTAACTATCACTCTTCCAGATCCGTTGCGTCGCAGCTTATTTGTGAATTTGACTGCAACACCTGATGCGTTTAGTCATGACGTCTATTTGTCAGCGGCGGCCAATGGCAGTGAACTGAGTGCTGAGCTCAATTGCCTGACCAATCCGGCTAACGCGGCAGACGCACAGGACCTTTCCACCCGACACTCCGGCTGGTGGTTACATGGTCGGGTTATAGATCAGAAAACCGGTCGAGGTGTGGCTAATGCAGCGGTTGAGTTTGCCGGCAAAAGAGCCTGTACCGATAGCCGCGGTGGTTATCGTATTTCACCATTGAACGCGGGCTCTGGCGGAATGTTGTTCGTGGCTTTAAATGGTTATGACCCCAAAAGTAAATGGGTAGGTGTCAGCAATCCTGCAGCGGAAGATATTCATGCTCGTACGGGTGATGTCGATAATTACAATCGACATGACTTTCAGATTGCACAAAACCCCCAGAGTAGTATCTACCCCAGTGGTTGTACTCCCCGGGATACTTCACGTGCTATTCTGTCAAGTACCACACAGCAGGGGGTAAGGGGTACGGTTTTCGATCGCAATAACGGTTTGCCATTGGCCAATACATGGATTGAAGTGGGTGGCGCTTATCCTGTTGCCGCTTCAACCTGTACAAATGGACAGGGTGTGTTCATTATTAATGATGTGCCTCTGGTGCGTTATTATCCGCTTCCCGTACAAATTAGTCGTCCGGGGTATTCGACCCAGGATGTCGAAATCGGTTCCCATGGCGATCAACAGAACTTCAATTATTTATTTCATTTGATACCGGATGCCGGTACTCAAGGTCCTGATCAATGCGCACAATGAGTATGAAAATATGTCTACACAGCGCCTAAGGCAATATAAAACGCCCCCCAGGCTGATTAAACTCAGTGTCATCGTCGCTACGCTCTGTTGGCTGATCAGTTCAGGGCTGGTAGCTAGCGCAGAGGCCGCAACAATCTCCGGAGTTGTTAAGAATAGTCAAAGTTCTGCTCCTATTAGCGGGGTTGCAGTAACCACCAGCCCGGTTTCTTAGCAAGTTTGTACAGGATCTGACGGTAGATTCCAGATGCAAGTGCATGACAGTGTGACTATTTATCATGTTCTGATGAGTAGACCAGGTTATGAGGATAGTCGCAATAGCATAACTACGAGCGGCACCGACGCAAATGCCTCAAACCTTTTAACCCCCGATGGCACATTAATACCTAATCAGGTCAATTGTGTTACCACCTCGCTGGGACCCGAACCCGATGCCGAGATCTATGGCCAGCTGGAGGCCTTTGGTGGTCAGGTGATAGACGCAGAAACTGGCGAGTTGTTGGCGGGTGTTGAAGTGTGGACCAGTCCTGCATCCGAGACCCAGTTTACCAATGAGCGCGGAGAATATATTATTGCCCATGGTCTGACGGCTTCATACGACGAGATAGCTATATATTTTTCCAAACCTGGCTATAGGGATGACACGACGACAATTATACCAAGTCCTGGCCAATTTCGGCGTGTCGACGAAGATTTATATCCGGAGGAAAGTTTTATACAAGGGGCCGCTAGATCTTCAGAGTATGATACACCTCAAGAGGAAAACAGCAGGGCCGAAGGCGGTTCGACTCTACATGATAATTTGCCAGACGAAAGCGCAGAGGGCGGTTCTGGATCAGATATAGACCCTGGTGATCAGCCTGGCGAAGACAGTGCGGAAGGTGGCTCATCTTGGGTGGAAGAGTTCGATTCGCCCTCAGACGTATCTGGAGACGAACAACAGGGTGCGGCGCTGGTGCAGGTGGAAGAGGCAACTCAGCCTGATGATGGTGGTAGTCCTGACAATCAAGAGGAAGATGTGATAGTTAGTGATGGAGTCGATGGTGGCTCTGCTAACGGTGGTGGTACTTCCGGCAATGACGAGTAGGTTAATGTAGTTGAATACGTGGAGACTTCAGAACAGGACACCGCCCGTGTAAGAATCCAAACCGACCCGCCCGCGCCTGCAAGTGAGGAAGAAGGTGTGAATGTTAGTGATGGACTTGACGAAGGCTCTGCCGATGAGTCAGCTAACGATGGTGAGGAGACCTTCACTACACAACACTCGGTCGCTTATAAGAGCGCCGACGCAAGTTCCCCGGTAAAGGCCTTTGTACCTGCCAAGCCCAATGACAGCGGTGCGAGTGGTACGGGCAATATAGAATTCACGGTGCCCTTTGTGGTCAGTGACCTGGTCGCCGGGGTTAACCAGGTTGCGGTTCAATGCTGGGTACGTGATGCACCAGCAAAATTATCTCTGCAAGGTCTATATGGCGGCCAGTCAGAATACTTCGCAGTCAGTTCGCGAGGCTCAGCAGAAGGCACCGCGACCATTTCAATGAATGCGGAAGCTTTACCAAATCCGGGTTATTGGCTGTGTGGGTTGGTTGGCCAGTTAAAGAATGGCGAGCTGTGCGAAGTACAACCTGCTGGCAATAGCGAGGCTAATGCCTGTAGTAACTATAGTGGGCCAGGCCAGGATTCCGATCAGTTTTAACCAGCCTGCATATATCACCCGTATTTGGTCTATGATTATTGCATCGTGGTTTCAAGCGATCCGGGTTCGAAGTAATCGACAGGCACTTCTAGCTGGCATTCTGTTGGTAAAACTGGCGAAGCAACCGGTTCTGTGAAATCTTTTGGAGATATGCTCGAAGGATAGAAAGTCCAGGCTACCCTGGCCACTCGCGATGATATTCTTATTGGAACCGGAACTTCCATTGACTACGCACAGAATTTCTATCCAGCTGGAGTAATCCTATAAGCTTTCAAAATAATACGTGCTAGGACGCTGGCGTATCCCAACAAAGTCCAATATTGGTCTGGAAATGAGATTCTTAGTTTACCAATTAAGACTCAACAAAATTTTTGATAATCGGAACAAGGTTGTCAATATTATTTTGCTTGCCAAATCCGTAATCTTGGTAGCGTTTGAGATTAAGGAATCCTTTAAATGAGTGATGATCTAGTGCAGCTAGAAAACAAAGCACTTTGGCTCTATCAACAACGATACCTTTTTGAATCATCTCCATAGCAGCATTGCAATCGGCTTTACTTGAAACTCGTAAAGTTCCTTCGCAGCCCCGGTACCAGGCATGACCGAAGCACAATACAGGCTTAGATCTCATAATAGCCTCCCACCCAGTTGTCCCAGTGAGAGTAGCAACAGCAACACATTTATCTATCAAAGTGAACTGATCAGTTTTCATCGGAACCATTCTTACATTTGGAATCGCCGCTAGATCATCATAATAATAGGCATATCTTCCTCGTTCACCATGTAGGGTGTCGGGAAGTAGCTGGGAGGGGTTCTCCTTTACGACAATCTCCCAGCCCTGCGGTAGAACGCTTGAGATTAGTCTTATCATTAAAAGCTGATTCGAATAACGACCACCTTCCGGAGTTGTTGTTCTTTCAGGCTGGTAATGCAATGGCACATATATAAAATTTATTCGCTCGTCAAGAGTTTGAGAAAAAGCATCGTATGACTTTTTTAACTGCTCCTTGTATTGCCCAGCCCACTGTTTATATTGCCTCCATTGAATACTGTCCAGACCTTCGGTTAACTCGAATGCTTCGCCAGGCATCTTGAGATAATTTCTATTTAAAATTCTGCTAGTTTGTTGGTTTCGGAACAGCTCTCTCAGGCGGCGTGTGCAGAGACTTATAATCGAAAGAAAATAATGTGGATAACGATCTAACTTAAGAAGCTTTTGCCCATTGTTGATTAAGCGGGTTTTGGACTGAGCCTCATTATGTTGTTCTAGGCGTTTCTTTAAATAGTCTGGAATAACTTCGTTATAGGATTGTTTATAGCGATCTACATAATCTAGCAAGTCATTCGCTAACTCAAAGTTTTGTAGATTATCGTCGCAATATTCCCTATAGGTTTTCTGTACTTCTACTCCAATATCCATGTAATTTTGATAAGGCAAAACTCTTTGCAACGCAACGATGGGTAAAAACATTAGAACGGGAATATTGAATCTTTTTGCTATGGCATACAGTACATATTCGTATACAGAATGTGGCGTTGCCGTAAACACTACAAATTGAGGAGTGTACTCACCAACAATATACAGCCAATATTCTAGAGCGCCTATGTAGAGCCTTTCCCTTTCCGCTCTAGAGAAAGAATAGGACTGATCCATACGATCACAAAGGTCCATGCAAACTTGCTCAACAAGGCAATATGAATTCAGGGTTTCTTCGTCAACCCTATGCTCTTGCAAATTCGGCGCATCGGTAATTATGCCTCGATAGAGGTTAATAATTTCTTGAGTAACAATGCCTTTTGGGCTCTCTAAATCATCAAGCCCAGCCTGGGTGCCCGCGATATAGGAAAAAGAAATTCCATCTTCCCTTAATTGGTTAATAGCGGTTGTCCAGGCAGGATCATTTAAACCGAGGAAAAATCCGGATTTATGTGGTGAATTGTCGTTCTTGGTCATGTCACTTCACCGTGTCTAGGGTCTTGCGATCACTAATTCTTATTTCTCTTTTCGATTATATTGAGCATATGACCGATCGAAAAATTTGAATGATACTTTAGCGGTAAACTTTGATTTAAATAATAGTGCCGATCAATTTCATCTCCCTAGACAAATTAACTATTTGATCGAGCTGACCATAGGTCATCCCCCCGACATGGGCTTTTTCATTAGAACGTTGCAGTGCAGCACTAACTGTGAAGTGTTTTTCCAGATATGTGGCACCGTGAGCAGCTGCGCATAATGCAGCGCTGATGCCAATGCTGTGATCACTTATCCCATCAAAAATACTATTTTTGAAATCGGGAATAATCATGTCTTCAAGTAAAGTTGGGTATTGCACGACACAATGCAAATAGATGCAATTGTCAAGAATTTTAACTTTAGATATATCCAGTGTGCTAGGAACGGATACAAATACTGTTTGCCTTAAATCCAGAATACGAGAAACAAGATCTGGATTTTCTAGATGGGTTCGAGCAGCAATCTTGAAATATTTCTGATTCAATTCGCGGCACCAGTCTAGACATTCGTCAGTAAACGCCGTCGCGAAAACTGGCAGTCCAATGGAGTCGCCATAATTCTTTAAACGTTTGAAGTCGTCAAAACTTAATTCCCGAGCTCGCAAATAGGGTTCTGGGTTATCGGAAAACAAATCCGCAGGATACAGTTGCACTTTAGCCGCTTTGGCGCCAGCCATTTTAGACTGTAATATCATTTGCTCCGCTAAATCTAGATCATCGCCAAACTGAGGGGCTATTTCCGAAATAATAAACATTAGTTGTTAATCCGTTGGACAAAATGGGAGGCGCTTTTATAGCTGGCCTCAATAGCCTTTACATCTTCCAAGGTGTGTACGTCTTTACAATCATTTATAACGACACCTAAATGCGCACTCAAATAGGTGTTATGAAGACATGTTTGTCGAATAACTCTAAATGACGCGTTTTGAATCAGATTTTCGCCGACTGATATGACTTCAAAGAGATTATGTTCCAAAAGCATAGTAATCCCTCTATCAATGTCATAAGCGTTCAGTTCTGGTGAATTCGCTTGCACAGACACCAGGATATCAGGCGAGTTGCCGTACGCCTGCTGATACCATTCATCGGCATGACGAATTGCCTCCATTTTCGGTGTGTTGTCGTCAGAAAGCTCATTTGGACGACTGATGACCTTTGCATTGTGCATCAAGGCAACATTTGCAATTTCGTCATCTTCGGTTGATACATAGACATCCTCTAGATATTTCGAGCGCTTACAGGCTTCAATCGACCAGGCGAGCATCGGTTTACCAAACACGGGGTAAATATTTTTACGATGTAAACGTTTGGACCCGCCTCTTGCAGGTATAACAGCAATAATTGTCACTTCAGGTTGATACCTTATTTAAAATATGTTCAGCGATGACTTGAGCTCCGTTGGTAGCGTAGTCATGCTCATTCATTCGCCGCTTTATCTGAGTGTATTCATGGGCAACGAACGATTCCAACGTATCTTTTAAGTGATTAGAGAACCTGTCTAAAGAAGTGAAAGATCCTAGCTGCTCGCTCTTGATAGACAGCAAATTTTGCTCTATTTCAGGATTGGATGCTTCTCCAAGCAACAACAGGGGAGTTCTATATGCAATACATTCGGAGATTGTGTTAAAGCCACCTCGAGTTACAACCAGGTCAACTTGTGGAATATAGTCGGAAAAAAAGTCCGCTTTGGGTATGGTTGTTACGTTACTCGAATTTATACCGTATTTCTCAGCAACTAGGAAGTGCATAGAGTCTATGTCAGCTATCTGATCTACCGCTTTGTTAATATGTTGGCTTAGAATGCTGGCACCACTGTCCATTATTAGTACCGTAAATTTATCTTTCGGGACGGTGATGCTTGCCCTATTCGGGTTGCGAACAATTAGGGGGACCTGGATCGCTTTCTGTCCGTAAAATCGCAGAATCTCCACAGGGGTAAAAGGAGGGAAAAATACAACGTCTGCCAAATGAGCGTGATTCTGCATTTGTTGAAGTACCTGGTAAGACACAGGTGGTGGGTACATTTTAGAGAAAAACCAATCCCAGGTGAAATGTGCAACGCCAAAACAAGGTACTGAACTCGATTTCGCCGCAGGAAAGGCCTCGTAGACAAAATCGGAGATGACAAAGTCAAAGCCATCGAGCTTTTCACCATCTAAAAATGCCTTCGATCGACTTTCGAAATCATCAAAAAACTCGCTGATAACCTTCAGATCTGGCGATCCATTTTCCTGTCTTGCCCACTGAATATTATTAAATTTCTCAATAATTGCCGCACTTCCAAACATCTTTCGAGCAACCGCAGCGTGAGAACCGGTTTGTACCGTTGCGTTCAACGCAGGGCATAGCTCTGTAAGCTGTTCGTAAATCGCTCGCTGCCGAACCAGATGACCGAAACCCATATCTGAAAGATATACTTTACATTTCATGGTGAGCTTTAAACATTAAAGAAAATCTTTGGCACTAACATCAATTAACACATGGCCGATCTGACACAATTAGTAATTACCCTAAAACTCACCTTAAACAATTTCAAATCTCAAGTTGTGGGGCGCACTTTCTCTGAGCATGACTATGAGAACAATGCCCGATTAATCTAAATTGAATAAAACGGAGCGAGGGCGGTCAAGGTGTTATTAAACGAAACAGATTGATACCCGTGGTCAAAAACAGTAAATTATTTGGCGAATAGCGAAACACTAGCAACTTTTGTAGAACAAAGTTAATCCTTCCATCTCGAGATATTGTCCAATTAATTTCCAGAGCAAACTCAAAAGAAACTAGGTGATAATCTGGATTCTCTTTCATTTACCTGGAAGCAAATAAGAAAGCTGAATACCCGCAAGTAATTGTAACGCTGATTATAAGTATAAACTTCCTGTTTCCCCAAAGTCTACATGTAGATTATTGATTATTGGAAAGCTACACGACCTTCAAATGATCTAATCCCAGCCAGGTATTTTGTCAGCGCAGGATATTGTCTTCCGTATGTCATCAGAATATTAGTTCCTTATAAAATTCGCAAAATGGGAGCTCAGATTCTATTTCTGGCTAAGGCAAATGGAGTTTAAATCCTTCTATAACCTTTCTATAGACATCGGCTAAAAACGTCGCTGTGTTCTGTATCAACCAGTCAGGTTCAACCCAGTCAAAGTGAGTGAATTCTTGTAAGTGTTTTGGTGCGGTATCTGGGAGCGGGCCGTTGTATTCCAGCAAAAACCATTTTTGACGTTGACCTTTGTAGAAAATATCGTCTTTATACTGCGGTTTTTTAAACAAATAGTATTGCCAGTCTTCGAGCTCATGGATCAAGCGCATCTGGTCGAGGCTAAGGCCAGTTTCTTCCTCAAGCTCGCGCTGCATTGCGCTCGTGGGCCTTTCGCTGGGATCAATGCCTCCTTGAGGCATCAACCATTCACCGGGATAGTAAAAAGCTTGACCGGCCAATATCAGGTGCTTTTGATTAACAACCATGATGCCAACGTTGGCACGAAATCCAGGGCCCGCTTCGGGATTGTTCTGACTTTGCATAAACTAACTATGAATCTATGACAATTACGCCGTTATCGAAGTTGGTTAATTGTTCAATACTATCCTCATGCACGATAAACATATCAGCGTGTTTAAAACCACCGACACCCTGAATCGATATCATTGGTTCAATGGATAGCACCATGCCCGGCTCTAATATAGTGTCATTGTAAGGTCGTATCTCGCCAATTTCGTCACGACCAAACCAGTAGTGCATGATACCGAAGGAGTGACCGGTGCCAAATGTTCTAGCCTGTTCCAGGCCGTGCCGACGATAAATAGGTGTGATGTATTCATCGTCTATATCACCCAGTCGAATGCCGGGTTTCAAAGCGGATATGCCGGAGTGATGAACTTCTACTTCAATCTCAAAATACTTTTTAACTTCATCAGATATCGGCCCCATTACTAATGAGCGTTCCAGAAGATGATAGTAACCAACGATCATAGGAAAGCAATTAAGGCTAAGAATGTCGCCTTTTTGCACCTTGCGGTTAGTATTCAATGCGTGGGCGACAGTCGTATTAACCGGGCCCGACTGAAACCAGGCGAATGTCCCGTCACACTCCTCATTAGGAAAACGATTGCAGATTTCCTTTTCCATGGCATTAATCATTACACGCTGTAACTCGACCTCCGTAACACCAACAGCCAGGGCATCAACACAGGCTTCAGCGCCGATATCACAAATCTGCCCACCATGGCGCATGATGTCGAGTTCTTCTGTGGACTTGATTTTCTGCGAATACATCAGATCATAGGCTACTGGTCGCAAGTTGAATGTCGGCAAACCGGATAGGAGTTTGCTATGAAATTCGAAAGAAGCAAAGGTTTCTTCGAAACCAATAACCCCACCGTGAATACCGCGCTCCGCCAGGACGTCACCAATAATTTTCACGATGCCATCCACAGACGACTTCGTATCCCAATAAATGCGTACGTCATCGTAGACAGACATTCGATGCGGACGGTCGAATTCGATTCGTGGGGCAATAACCGCAGGCTCTCCTTCTCGAGGTATTACCATGCCCTGATAGCGACCCCAGGGAACCATCCAGAAACCACTGTAATAAAGTGTATTGTGAACCGAGTTAATCACAATGGCATCGATGTTACTTTCGGCCATAACGGCCTGGGCATTGGCCAGTCTTCTGGCCATTTCTGCATCTGAAAATAAACCCATAATTTTTCTCATGTCGTGTAAATTGTGGCTACTTTAATTAGTGCGCTGCTGTACAGGGCAACTGCTGGAATCATATATGAATACTGCATAATACAAAGCAATTTTAACGACATCGATAATAGCAACAAGCCAGTCTTGCAGCGTCCCATCAAATGACTACAGACTCAAATGCCCGCGGCATGCTCGGTGTGCTTTTGGGCGTGCTGTTTTTCTCTGTCCATGATAATGTGATTCGATTCTTAAGTGGTGAATTCTCCGTTATGGAGATTTTTTTTTCAGAGCGATATTTGCCATCCCCGCAATGGCTCTGATCTTAAAACTCGAAGTGGGAATCTGGTCGTGGCGGCTGGAGTACCCCTGGCTTACGCTATTTCGAAGTGTCGTTGGCGGCAGTAGCTACATCGCTTTTTACATGAGCATTGTCTCACTGCCATTGGCCACCGCCACTACGGTATTCTTTATCGCGCCAATTCTGGTTACCGTACTGTCGATTTTTGTATTTAAAGAGCAGGTTGGGCCACGCCGCTGGATGGCGGTGCTGGTGGGTTTCGCTGGGGTGATTGTTATCATCAATCCGGCGAAAGGTATCAGTGACCCTGCGGTGTTTCTGGCACTCTATGCAGCTGTTGCCTATGCGGTGGTAGTGATGATTACACGCCATATCGGTCGGGCTCAAAGTGCCATTAGCATGGCGATTAACAGTATGCTGGTTTACTTTGTGGTGGCCGGTGCCTGTGGCCTGTTATTCGGCGGCGGCGAACTGGCTTATACAGGTAACCCGAATCTGGAGTTTTTACTGCGCGGCTGGGTTATGCCGTCATCCGCGGATTTATTATTGTTATTGATCTGCAGCACATTGGCGTCAGTGGGATTCTATGGCATAACCATGGCTTACCAATATGCCGAGGTCAGTTTTATCGCGCCGTTTGAGTATCTTATGATGCCCCTGTCAGTGCTCTGGGGTTATTTGATCTGGAGTGAGATGCCACCAGTGACGACTTATCTAGGAATCGCCCTAATTATTACCAGTGGCATGTATGTATTGCACCGGGATAATAGATTGAAACAACAACAGGTTTCCGCATAACTCTCTCAGAAATTGAGCAATTAAAGGTGCTTAAGCCACCTGTACCTTGGTCTGGGTAAAATGCGGCATGACCTCCTCGGCAAAACATTGAATATTTTCCAGTGTCTCACTTTGACAGGCACCGAAGTTAATATTCATAATAAATCGATCAATGCCGACGTCCGCATATAAACCCAGCTTATCGATCATCTGCGACGGTGTGCAAATAGTCAGGTTAGCATCGGTTTCTTCAACCGAGCAGTTCCTCGGCAGCGGTCGGATCATGCCATTATCTACCAGGCCAGGGCCGCTAAAATGCACATTGTCAAAACGACCATAATAGTCGTGGGCCTTCTGCACCAACTGTTTGCGATGGGTTTCGTTTTGTGCGGCAAAGCAAACTCGAGAGAGGGAAAGGGTCAAATGTTTGCCTGCATCGCCCAGTTCATCTTTGCCACGATTAAACGCGTCAACCTGATCTAACATATGTTGATGCGTACCAGCCAACGGCGTAGTCTGTATGTGGAAGCCCCGTTTGGTGCAGTGATAAATCGCCTCAGGAACTAACACTGCCATCATCAGATTAATCGGCCGAACCGGTCGCGGCATAATGGTAATGGGATCAAAATTGTAATATTTGCCGCTCGCGGATACTCCTTCCTCAGTCAATAAACGCTGCAGCAGGTCGAGGGATTCGTCAAACTTTCCCCGGCTTTCTTCCAAAGGAACACCCAATCGGGCGGTTTCGAATGGAAATGCGCCACGACCGACGCCGAGCAACAGACGACCGTCAGTAAAGATATCTGCACATACCAATTCACCCGCATAGACGCGCATATCGTGTATGGGTAACACAACCACACAGGTCATGATGTCTACATGTTTGGTCATGCTGGCGATTTTCACCGCAAACTGTAGGGGCGCTGGCATCATCAGAATATTAATCAGATGGTGTTCGGTTATCGATACCGATGCGTAGCCCAGCTTGTCCGCTAGCACCGCTTGTTCCAGCATATCGGCATAAAGCCGATCGGCACCATAACTTTTGTCGGGATAATAATTGGAAAGTTGTACGCTGAAGTCCACAAACTAATCTCTGAATGCTTAAACTGGCCGAAGTTTGCGGGATGCCGGATAAATTGACAAACGAATAATGCTGACTATTTAATAGGAAATGCTATTTCAGCGTCATGCTGCCCTGTCTGGCCATTAACCTGGAGGAATACCTGCTGTGCAGGGAAATTACTTTAAACCGAATCCAATTTCATTACGACTATACAATTGCGCGCACTAATTTGCATGAGCACTAATCTTCAATATTTAAATATGGCAAGAAACACCTGATAGTGAATTAACTGATGTCTCACAGATTCCCGAATTTTAAAATACTACTGGCTATTCTACGCAGCGGTTTACTCATAGCGCTGTATTTTGTTGTAACGACAGATGTCCAGGCAGCGGATACTTCTTTGCAGATAAAAACCCCCAATGTCGCTATAGTAGCCCCTAAAAGGGTGGCAACACCGAGAATGAATCTCACACAATCAGATTTGAAGCTGGTTGCAAAAAAACCGCCACCCCCACCCAAAGATAAACCTGATAGTCGAAACCCAGATGGGAGTACTCCCGATTCCAGCCGCCCACCAAAGCCTCGTCCTACGGACCCAAAAGATCGAGAGCCGACTAATACAGAGCCGAATCCGCAAACTCCAGGTTCTGATTCGACAGATTCCACGGATGTAACATCCGACAGACCAAAAACTCAGCCTAAAGCTCCTGACAAACAAGACCAGAGAGCCCAAAGCACTGGTGCGTCGGTGGAAAATAGAAAACCTGCCAGACCCGTATCCACAGGTTCTTTGATATCGATTGCATTACCCACTTTTAGTGCTCAAAGTGCGACAAATTCGACCAGCACCGAAGCCGCGGTTGATGAGCGTGCGGAGCATGAGCCCAGGCAAGTCGTGTTTGCATCCGTAGATATTGACCAGGCTAAACGTGTCATCAGAGCTGCCGCGCCATTAGGCTTTCGGCTGAAATCCAGAATTAGACTTGGGAGTATCGACACTATCCTATCTACGCTCCGAGTTCCGCTAGGAATGAAAGTTCATGATGCAATTGCCAATTTACGGCAGGCTTTTCCCGATATTTTGTTTGATGCGAATCATCGCTACCAGGTACAGAAATCGCCGCGAGACTATAGTCGTGAATCAGTTGGAATAAAACCGGATAGTGTCTGTGACAAGCCGGTTCGCATTGGCTTGATTGATACAGGGCTGGATCTGTCCAGCTCGGTTTTACAGCAGGCCACAATCAATCAATATAATGTGCTACCTGCTGGAATTGAAGTTGCCGATACCACGCATGGCAGCCGGGTTGCTACGATTCTAGTGGGCTCTGCGCCCAAATATGATTACTCAGGACTATTGGCGGCAGCCGAGCTTGTTGCAGTAAATGTTTTTCGTGGTATTGGCGATAAACGTATTGATACCACAGTCACCTGGATACTGCAGGGTATCAATACCGTACTAAAGCATAATGTTGATGTTATTAATATGAGCCTGGGCGGGCCAGGCAATCAAATCCTGGAGCACAGCATGAAAAAGGTTATGCAACTAGGCATACCAGTTATAGCCGCAGCCGGGAACTCTGGCCCAAAAAGCCCACCGATGTACCCCGCAGCTTACGATTCGGTCGTGGCTGTAACAGCGGTTGATGCTAAAGATCAGGTGTTTTCAAAGGCAAATCAGGGTAGTTATATCGATTTCTCTGCTCCTGGCGTAGATGTATTTATCCCGGCCGGAAAACGGGGCTCTGGATATCGTAGTGGTACCTCTTTTGCCACCGCGTTTGTTAGTGCGGCATACGCTCTGTGGGTGGCCTCCAATCGTGATAAGGAATCTATGCAAGGCTATGCCAGGCTGCAACAAATCAGCGTGGACCTTGGAGTGAACGGTCGAGATTCCATATTCGGCTGGGGTAAAATTAACTTTGACCAGCTCTGCAATTAAATTCCCTTAAAGATTGGTTTTGTTGCAAACAGTGCGCTTTCGACCAGCAGAATAAGTTCGGCATTGTAATTTTGGTCTAAACTGTAATAACCTCCTGTCTTCCCTCATCAGGAATCTGTAAGATTCTTAAGAATTAATCTACCTTTTAGGCCTTTGCGGTACCCAAGCCAGAGTTATGCAACAGGAATCAGACGACCAGGCGTTAATCGCCCAGATCTCAGAAGGAAGCGAAGTTGCCATGACTCGCTTTTATAAGGCCCATGAATCCCGCATCTACGCATTCGCGTTAAAAAAAGTGAACGATCCTCACGCCAGCGCCGACATAGTAATTGAGACCATGATGGCGGTTTGGACTGGCGCTGGATCGTACAAAGGCACCGCAAAGGTCAGCACCTGGTTGTTTGGCATCGCGCATCGCAAATCAATTGATGTGTTGCGCAAGCGAGGCAGACAGGAAACGGATGAACTTGATTTCGATATCGAAGACGAAAGTTCTGACTTCTCTCTGGCCCTTGAGGCTATAGAGGACGGTGCACAACTACATCAGTGTATTAAGGCACTACCAGCAGCCCAGCAAGAGATCGTGCATTTGGCATTTTTCGAAGATTTATCCTACCCGGAGATCTCGGCAATTACCGACTGCGCAGAAGGCACTATTAAGAGCCGGATCTTTCACGCCAAAAGTAAGCTGAAACAATGCGTAGAACGACTGATGAGAGGTTAAAACGATGAACGAGACACTAGATAGAAACGAAGTAGAAAAACTGTTTCCGTGGTATGTAAATGGCACGCTAAATGATGATGAGCGGCAGCAGGTGGAAGATCATTTGCAGGCCAATCCCGAGGCGGTTACTCAGGTTGATTTCTTGCGTAAAGTACGCGAATCGGTTAAACAAGAGGATGTTGGCTCGCCGGGCGAGTTTGGACTGCGTAGTTTGCAACGCCAGATTAAAGCCCAGAAGCAAACAGTTACCAAAGTTCCTACTTCCCAGAAAGGTTGGAAAATGGCTGCTGCAGTAGCGGGTCTGGTGGTGATGATTCAGGGTTCGATACTGTTTGAGAATTATCAACAGCCGGATCAATACACGCCGTTAAGCGTTAGCGCTGATATTCCGCTAGTACAGGTAATTTTTCAGGAGACGGCAACTGAAGTGCAGATCAGATCACTTTTGCAAACTGTGGGCGCTAGTATTGCATCAGGCCCAGGTGCTCTGGGAATCTATCGCTTAAAGCTGGATTTTTATCAATCGACCGATGACATCAATAAGGCACTGGATGAATTGCGAGCAGCGGAGAATGTCGTTTCGGAGGCCAGTGCAGATTGATTAAGATGTTCAATCGGAATCGCCAGTGTGCTGAATGCTTAAGTAGTGATGTTCTTTATTTGCTGTTTGAGCAACCACATCGGAAAGCAAAATTAATTATCTTAATGGCATGATGACAAGTAGATCTACAATTAAACTATCTGATTTTATCAGAAACAACCTGTTCGCCTTGTCGGTGATAGTTGTCGCCAGCATTGCTCAGCCCTCTTATGCTGAAAGCGATTCAAACTGGTTGCCATTTCTGCAGAAAACCGCTGAGGGCAGCTACACTCCAAGCGGATCCATCGCGGTGATCTTGCCGGATACGATGCCGGAACAAACTTTACAATAGCTTGCGCTTGCGCTTGAGCTTGATGGCATAGATGTATCCGAGATTGTCACGGTTAATAAGACAGCACAGGGGCAGGTAGTTAGCATCACGCCACCAGAACCACTAGTGGCCGGGACACATGAATTACGCCTGATGGAGTTTTCCGCAGATGGTGATGTTATCGAACGTGGCATCTGGAATTTGCAAGTTGTGGCGGATTCGGGCCCCAATCTATCGAGCGACCAACTAAGCTTGGCTCAGCGCTTTTTTAACGCCACCATCGTGCTGGATGGCTCTTATAGAATTGCAGAAGAAGATGTTGATCCCTCTGCCGCAAAACATGGTGGTCAGGGTAGTATTAGTCTTGTGGGTAGTTCACAAGGTGTGCAATGGTCAACTGAATCATCGGCCAGCTTTCTATACGACTCGAAGGGCGCCCAGGTAGGACAACTTCTGGCAGATCAGCAGGGCGGTGAAATTCGTAAGGGTCGTGATTTGGAATTGGCGGAGTATCTGTTAACCGCTAAGTCTAAAAATATTTCTGCAATTATTGGTCATCATCAACCAGCCGCCAGTAGCTTGCTCATCCAGGATTTTTATCGTCGGGGTGCTTCGGTTACCGGGCAAAATGAAAGTAAATCATTAATGGCAACCGGTTTTGCGTATCACACGGAGCCTGTTAGTGGATTTCGTTTTGGTGCTGGCATCGGCCAACAAAACCATCGAGTGGCAGGCAGTATGGTATCCGTTAGCCCATTAACGGGAAGTGCAAAGGCGCTAACGGTTACAGCAACTTATCTAGATGGGGCAGGGGAAGATCATTCGGGTCTAGGCGTTGGTGGTGTAAATATACAACCAGCTGGAGTGGGTCGCAGTTTAGCTATTGCCAGTGATATGATTGATTCACGACTGCAACTACGTGCTGAGAGAGCCGAGACCGACTACGACTTTGATGGTTCGAAGAGTGACTTCCAAAGCGAGGATGGCAGCGCAACTGCCTTCCAGGGATTGTTCCATATCTGGTGAAACAAGCAAACCGGCAATTCAGTATCCAACTGGAATGTGGGTTACGAGCAGAAAGAGATTGATCTGTTTTTTCGTAGTTTGGCAAACCCCTCGCTACCGTTTGATCGCTATTTGCAGCGCCTGTTCATGGTATTTCAACGTGGCGGTTTTGCCATTCAATTACAAATTGCCAGAGAGCAAGACAACGTTAACAATGAACAAAACCTGCCGACACTTAACAATGATCTAGCGAACCTGGTGTTAAGTTACACGCCGACGTTGTCTGGAGAAAATCAAGATGTTGTTGCCAAGCGATGGTTTGGCCAACCGAGTTTTTCATTGAGCGCCCAGCATGCTGAGCAGGAACACGCCCGTATACCCCTTGAGCTTATAGAGTCTAAGATTGATCGTTTAACATCCTACTATCAAGGCGGTGCTTACTTTCAGTACGACACCTGGAGCTGGGGATTAAATCACTCCTATGGCCAGGACAAAGATTTCACCAGTGTGTCACAGAAAAATAGAAGCGAGCTTACCGACATGAATCTACAGCTTACGGCAGGTGAGCGTTTTTCAATGAATGCCATGGCGCAATATAGCAGTATGCTGGATCGCAACTCGCAGAACGTTACTCGCAGCTGGATTGCTGGACTGGATACCCGTGTGGCCATGTTTGATCAAAAACTTTCCACATCTTTTAGTTATAGTTTGAACCAGGACGACAGTAAAGACGACTTATTTAAGACTGATAGTAAAACGTTAGGTTTGCGATTCGACTGGCTGGCACGTACCCCACGTAGCAATCAACCAGGTTGGACCATCTGGTTACAGGGTGAGCGACAGGATTTCGACGATCGCTTAAGCCCACTTAACAACCAAAGCATCTATCAGGTATTCCTGGGTGCCCGGATGGACTGGCCCCTGGCCTTTCCACGTAACAACTGAGGGAGCTCCCATGAAAAAGCTTCTATTTATCTTCCTATTACTGACCGTATTTTTTAGCTCATTACCGACTTGGGCTGCCTTGATACCATTCAACGCATCGCCCTCTAGTGATGATCTATCAAGCAAGTTGTCGGCTTTGATCAGGCTGGACCAGCCGCAACAAATAGCTAATATTTCAGAGTCAACGCTTATCCTGGACCTAATGAGGAGCCGTGGGATTACGCTAAATAGCATAGTAGGTAGTGGCACTTATAGTCTTTCCTGGACACCAATTCCAGGTGCCGCTGCGTTTACTATCAACACTACAGAAGGTGTTCTTAGTGTCGATGGAGTTGGGATTGGTAGTCGCAACTCGACCATTAGTGGTACCTGTGCAACCCTTTTCTGTCCTACATTTGCCGAGAGTTTGACCTTAACCTCAAGCGAGAAAAGTCAGATTGTTGAGCGCATTCTCGCAAACGTAACACTGGGTGATGTACTAAGAAAAAGTTTCACACCGCCATCCATAACAGTGGACTACGAAAGAGTCTGGAATGTAACCGGCCTGGCCGTTCAGATTAGCAAGTTTTCCATTATCGCCGGCGCTTCTACCAATATAGATGTAAAGTTGAATCAAACGCGCTTGCTCAGTGTAAAAGGCACAACCACCACTCTCGGTTTGCCCATTGCTAGCAATGCCCAAGTGAATGCAAATCTTAATTGGCAAGCCACGCTGCAAAGTATCGGTACACCGGTTCCTACTACTATTCAGTCTGCTAGTGCTCAAATTGTTACCCCGGATGGCAAACTGATTCAGCGAATAAATCAACGTGTATCCAACAGTGCGACTCGGGCTAAAACCCTGGCGCAATCATTTCCCAGCCAAACTACAACTACGGCTACGGAAACATTATCTGAGCGTATGCCATTGTCTGCAGCTATCGCCGCGAAGGCGCGCCAGTTAGGCGCTAATCGAATTATTATTCAGCGTGACTTTACCGATGGGTTTAATGTGATTAGTGCGAGTACGACAATCCCGCTAACTTCGGCCAGTGCCGCTGGATTCCAAATAACCCGAGTAGACTTAAGTTTTGTGGATGGCTCCCGGGTGAAAATTGCAAATACCGATGATTCATTGCAGGTAAAAGCTAGCATTAATTACACCGGTACCGGTCAGCTACAGGCAATATGGGAATGGGCTCCGTTAATTTCTTCCGGGCAGCCCTTGTTCCGACCGCTGCCAGCATCGGGAAAGCCTAAAACATAGCAGTCATTAGCAACAAACTTTAATGCTCGATTAACGAATACCCTGGTGCGCGAATACCTAAGCAGCTTTCAACTCACTGAGCTTATAAGCCCTGCATTACCAACCCGTGTAGTCGGTGGTGCATTGATAAGATTGCGCATTACTTCACCCGATGTAGAATTCGATTTGCCTGTACTTCGATACTTTGTAGGGTCTGCACAAAGTACTGATCGTGTCACAGTAATGGCCTTGCACAATCCCATTGCGGGTGGCGAGATAAGTTTCGAGACGGAATTCAATTGGCAATCTGTTCAGGCTGCTGAGTATTATCGTTATGAATGTTTTGATAACAGCGGCTTAACAGGATATGCATTATCTGGCGCTGTTACTTCGGGTAACGATACATCACTACGTGTTCCCCGTGCTGTCATGGAACACCTTGTGCCTGGTGAACGATACTGGTGCCAGACCGTTGCAATTGACGAAAGCGGACGCAGAATGGCGCAATCTAAAGTTGTAGTTTTATTCGCCAGATAGTGTTGAAAGGTAACGGCGGTTAGTGGCAGTAACCCCCGTTACCTGTTCTCCCTTACTGATTCGCAGTCATAGGATCAATCATCGTGGAAACTCGGCTAATCTTGCTTGCCGGAAACCCGCTCTGTTCCGCATGTTCATGGATCAGGTCTTCTGATTCGGCAAAATAGATGCAAAAAGTTCGATCCCCTGTCACATAAGAATGTTCCCACTGAATGCCCTTGGCCTCCTTGGTCATGCTTGAAAGCACGCCATTTGATTTGGCAGCTGCGCCGGCAAGGGCGTCTGCTGGTGCTTCGCCGATGTTGGGTATTTCTCGCTCAATTACGTATTTTTGCATGACTTTGTTCTCTGATTCAGATTGCCGGAATAATTTCCGGTATTGATCATTGTCTGGCTTTCAAAGGGAGCTATCTAGTCAACGGTCTGTACCAGCTAGTACAGTTTTTGTACTAGCGAACACTGTTTTGATGAAATAAGCTGTGTTTATCCGAATCTACAGGTGAAGAGTATGTCGAAGTCGAGTTATAAACAGTTTTGACCAGTAGCAATGGCTGCAGAGATAATTTGCTCTCGTTGGACACTAATTTTATTGCGAGAGCTGATGGCAGGATCGACCCGTTTCAACGACCTTCGTCGCGGCGTGCCGAAAATGTCGCCCTCTTTGTTATCTAAGCGATTATCTGAGCTGGAACTGGCCAACGTAGTAGAAAGATTACCCTGCCAAGGAGAGCCCGGAGTATTTGAATATCATCTGACTGAATCCGGTAAAGATTTACGTAAGGTAATCGAAAACGTTGGTACGTGGGGGCAGACATGGGTGGAATCCAGGTTGTCACTTAAACAACTTGATCCCTCTTTGCTGATGTGGGACATGCGTCGCAATATTGTCACCGAACCTATGCCTGATAGCCGCTCGGGATACAGTTTCTGTATCCCGAACTCCCTGCTTCAAAACGCAACTGGTGGTTGATTGTAGATCCTGCACAAGAGGTTGATTTGTGCTTCAACGATCCTGGATTTGATATCGATCTTTACGTGAACACAGATTTGCGTACCATGACCGCTGTCTGGATGGGAATGGATAATGTCTCCAGTGCGTTGAAAGCTGGTGCATTGAAGTTGAGTGGTTCGCGCCAGCTTAGTAAAACTATGCAAATATGGCTGGGGTTAAGTCCTTTTGCCGGGATTGAGCGACAGGTGAGTTAAGCATAAATAACATGCGCTGGAATGGCTTTATGTATGTGCCATTACTCTATTGTCACCTTTATCCCAAAATTTTCTCACCAAAAACCACCTGTCCTTCGAAAATTGTTGCGGACACCTGTATCGCACCGATCTCCTGGGAGCTCATGTCGAATATTGATTTTTCCAGCTGCACGAAATCCGCCGATTTACCGACTTGAAGAGAACCGATGTGATCTTCCAGTCCCATGCATTTTGCGCCGTTGGTGGTGAATAATGGCAAGGCGCTTGCAAGGTTAATCGCTTCATCTGCACCAACAGTACCAGGGTAACGCTGCAAAGGGTCCTGGCGACTTAACATGCCAGCAATGCCCGGCCAGGGGTTGGCGTCCGGCGCGGCGGCTGGCCAGTCCGAGCCATAGGTTACCAACGCACCAGCGGATAACAAGCTGGCTATGGGATGGCAGCGATGGGTGCGATCTTCGCCAAGTACTTTGATCTGGCCACTAGTGATTGCATTGGGGTACCACAGCTTTGGCGAGACCTCGGCTACCGTATTGAGCTTTGCAAATCTTTCCAGATCCTGCGGATGCACAAACGCTGTATGGGCGATTTCGTGTCTTAATCCGCTAAAACCATTGGTGTTACGCGCGACTTCGATGGCATCTAGTCCCGCTCGAACTGCCCGATCACCTACAGCATGCATCTTAAGCGTGAATCCTGCTGCATCCAGGCGAGTTACTTCTTCGCCAAGAGCTTATGGGTCGTAGCGAAGATTGGCATCGGAGTCGAATCCATCCGGCTGTGCACAGGAACAGATTGTGTATGGATCAAGGAAAGCCGCGGTAAGACTGGGCGCTACACCATCAAGAAATATCTTGGCGTAACTGGTTTGCATGCTTCTTGATCACCTTGATATAGGAACTGGTACGGCGATTTTGACCGGGCTGGTACTGAATCCAGAATTTCGTCGTCAACCGAAACGCATACTCGAAGGACTTTCTGCTGGTGGCCGCTCTGCTGCTGAAATTATGATTGCGGTTGGAGTCATTGGCGTGGTGCTAGGTGTGGTTAACGAAACCGGTGTTGCCATTCGTTTTGCCACAGCAATCTCTGTAATTGGTGATCAGCATCTGATTTTGGCCCTGGTGTTATCCATGTGTGGCGCATTGATTCTGGGAATGGGATTACCCACTTTGCCAGCCTATCTCATTATCGCCATTATGATTGCACCTGCCATCATCAAGGCCGGTGTGTTGCCCCTCGCCGCACATATGTTCGTGCTGTATTTTGCGGTGTATTCTTCCATCGTGCCGCCTATTGCCTATGGCTGTTATGTGGCAGCGCCGATTGCCGGTGGTCATCCGTTGATTACATCGTTTATCGCACTACGATTATCTATTGTCGGTTTGCTGGTGCCCTATGTGTTTGTTTATTCCCCATCATTTTTACTGGTTGCAGGGGAGTTTTCATGGATCGAATTAGGCACCACAATCCTTCGACTGTTGGTGGCTATCTGGATGTTTGCCACGTCTCTTAGTGGTGCCGATCCACGGCTGGGCAGATTAGGACCAATGATGAGGATATTACACTTTGGCGCTGGAGCAATTGCTATGTTCCCAATGATCACTCTATGGCTGCCTGCCATAATTGTTGGCCTGTTATTAACGATTTTACCCGGACGACGGCTGAAAGCAGCCTGAGCTTCCAATTATTAAACTCTGAAGACGAGGAGAACTATGAAACTCAAAACCCATAAACTCGCCGGCCGCATGATTGCTTTGCTATGCGCTAGCTTATTGACCACCAGCGCTAATGCCGAGGTGTATAAGGTTAGTTCAATAGCACCTGGTATGTCGCCGTTCGTGGTGAATAGCGCCATGGCTAAGCTGGTTGCACGTCACGTGCCTGGTATAGATATGCAGGTTAAGGCCACCGGTGCGGCTACCAAGCATATGGTTGATGCATCCAAAGGCAAGATCGACTTTTTGTTCGGCTCGCCGACCATTAACTGGTTGCTGGTTAACCATATTGGCCCGTATAAAAATTTTACCGATGGCCCTGAACTTGAGAAAAATATCGGTATGATTTTCTCCTATCAAATTGGCCCCTATCACTATGTAGTTAGGGCTGATTCTGGAATTGAGAAACTCGAAGACATCAAAGGTAAGAAAGTATTTGTAGGACCTCCCGGTGGTGCTGCGTCAAGGGTCGTGGCTACCGCGATCAAGCAAGCTACCGGTCTGGAGGGCGAGAAAGATTACGAAGTACAACGTTTCGGTTTTGATGCGGCTATTCAGGCCTTTCAGGACGATAAAATCGACATGATCGTATTGCCGACCAATGTACCCAGCCCATCTATTGAGCAATTTTCTTTGACCAAGAAAATTCGCATTCTGAATATACCCCTGGATAAAGTCAAAATTCGTACGGCAACAGGTGGCACAGTTAACGAAATTGCTCCGGGATCTTATGGCAGTAACCAGGTCAATGAGACCACGATAAAAACCCATGGTGCTATCGTTAACTTCTCCGCTCGCATGGATCTGGATGAAGAAGTAGTTTACAAGGTAACAAAAGCCATTTGGGAGAACCTGGGCGAGATGCATGAAACCGCTAAGTGGATGCCATCGACCATCACCAAAAAAACCGGACTGGGCTTCATTGCCAGCCGATTACATCCTGGCGCTGAGCGGTATTATCGTGAAGCTGGCTGGGTAATTCCGGAACCCGTCGTTTACAAACCCAAACAGTAAACGTTCACTTATTAATCCAGCATTGAATATAGTCGGGTTAATACCTGAAAGATTGATATGTAGTTTGCAAAAACCCCGGTAGATAACCGGGGTTTTGATAAGTCGATTAAATGTTAAGTAACTTAACCCTGTAAACCACCGACACACTTTATTGATCGCTTCATAATATTATTAGCCTTGGTTATTTCTGGAATGCCGCCGCCGGCATGACTGTTAACAGTCCAGGTAACTCGGGTAGGGCCGGCAATACGAATAAACGATGCCGTGAACACTTTGGTAGCACCGGGCAGCATGATAGGGATTACCAGGTCGCCGTAGTTTGCTACTTTATTCTTGTAGTGAACATTATTGACATAAAAGTCGCCGACCATCTGAAATTTGTGATCCATCGTGATCTGATTGGCCTTTTGTGGGCCAGAACCCTGATTTTTGAATACAAGCTTTAATTTGCATTGGTTATTGGTTTGAATGCTGACCGGAACGAAGTCTGGTCCCTTGCCAACTTTGCTACCAATTTTAAGGGTAGTGCCAGCCTGCGCGGAGCCTATGGTAATTGCAGAAATGATAAAAGCGGAAGTTAATGCTCGGCCAATTTTGTTTACGTATTTCATGGTGTTTCTCCGAAGAATGAATGTGCTTGTTATTTACTGAGTCGTCGGGTTCTCCGTTTTGGTTCAACTTCATTTCATCTTATTTAGTTTATTGTTTTCCAGCATTCTAAGATTACTAGTCCAAACAATACTTTATTTTATGAAGTATTTCGATATGATTCACAAAAGGAAGATGGATTAAGACTATAATCCGCGCGCCTTCAGGCAGTCCCTCTGCTTGATGATGTTCAGGCTAAAACTGTTCCCCATTTTTAGTTTCGTTTCCCTGAAACACGCTTTTCACTGAGCACAATTGGTTCGAATTTCGAACTTGTCTCGGTTTTTTCGCCTAATTTATTTTTGAGAAATCCATCTGTGAGTCGACTCACCACGATCTCGGATTTTGCCACGCGTTTGCGTCTTGGCGAATTCAGTACGCCTGCTAATCCGACCGGCGGAATTAATTTTGGACAAATCCGTATTGAAACCCTGGCAGGTCTTACCGTTGCCCTGGCGTTGGTTCCTGAAGCCATCGCGTTTGCCTTTGTCGCTGGAGTTGATCCATTAGTTGGTTTATACGCCGCTTTTATTGTGGGTTTAATTACAGCCGTATTCGGTGGTCGACCAGGTATGATTTCTGGTGCTACTGGCGCCCTGGCGGTTGTTATGGTGTCACTGGTTTCTGTACATGGTGTGGAATATCTTTTCGCCACTGTAGTGCTGATGGGTGCAATACAAATAGCAGTTGGTGCC
>JBLHGU010000009.1:0-55830 GCA_047615875.1 Parasphingorhabdus sp. | reverse complement strand
GTTTTATCCAGTTCGGTTATTTCCGTACCAACAGTTTTAATCAACCTGGGACCATAGAGCGCTAATCCCACGACAATTCCCAGCGCGCCGATCATCATCACCCAGAGTGGCACACTGGCTTTCGTTACAATACCACCCAACTGAATCGAATCATTAATCGCGGCTAACGGACCAACAGCATTGGCCACATCATTAGCACCGTGAGCAAATGCCAGCAGCGCTGCAGCGCAAACCAGTGGCATTGTAAACACACTGTTCACACCATCTTTATCATTACTCAGGGTTTCACAGACCCGGCCTATCATCGGCTTAACCAGGGCATACACAACACCGCCGATTATCAGTCCTAACCCGAGTGCTGTGAGCAGATCAATCTTCCAAAGTTTTCCCAGCCCCTTTTTCATCAAATAGGCGCCAAAAGCCCACGCCATAATCCCGATAAGAATCGGCACAACTTTACCCGTAGCAGCTACCTTATCTGTTTTATAAGTAATCTGGCGTTTTATTACATAGAGAAATATGGCAGCAACAACACCACCCATTACCGGTGATATAACCCAGCTAGCAGCGATCTGCGCCATTGTTGTCCAGTTAGCAATACCCATACCGCCAGCAGCGATGCCCGCGCCCAGAACACCGCCCACTATGGAATGGGTGGTAGAGACTGGCGCACCAATCGCGGTTGCCAGATTTAGCCATAGCGCGGCCGCCATTAAAGCCGCCATCATCAGCCAGATAAACGTATTGGGGTCAGAAATTAGGTCGGGGTCTATAATCCCCTTCTTGATTGTGCCAACCACATCACCACCCGCAAGCAATGCACCGGACGCTTCAAATATACCAGCAAGAAACAGCGCTCCCGTTAACGTAATAGCTCCAGACCCAACGGTGGCACCAACATTGTTTGCTACATCATTGGCACCAATGTTGATGGCCATATAGGCACCAACCATGGCCGCAACCACCAGAAACAGGCCGTTTGAAAGACCTTCTACCTTCGAATTCATAAAAAACATCACGCCAACTATGAATCCAAAGGCCAGCACCAGCCGAATGAGCGAATGTGTTCGCGCACGACGTTGCTTACTGAGGATCGTCATTTCGTAGGTCATAAACCAGAACTCCGTTACTGAATTATCTGTTCACTAAGTGCGCGGATTCTTTCAGAAAAGTGTTTCGAATGTAACCCTGGGTTGAGGCAAATTTGAACAACATAAAGACAATTTACAAAGCCCTAAAAATCACACTTTATAGAATTAACTCCAAGAAATTAAGAAGTTAGAGCCACTATTAAGAAATTGCTGTTATACATCCAAAATTAGCCTAATAAGGCAAATAGTATTTTGAATGGACTTTCTTGTTAACACCATAGGTGTCGAGGCATTTTCTATTGATAGGAATATTCTAATAGTCAACTATCGTTGGATGTTTCCAACGGTAGAGCAACCTCAATTTGGGTGCCATTGCCTAACACTGACTTGATTTTCAGAGATCCACCATGGGCTTCAGCAATTCTCAGGCAAAGGTGCAGCCCCAGACCATAACTCCCCGTGCCTCGTTGTCGAGATTCATCACCACGCCAAAATGGTTCCGTCATTTGGGCTATCTTTTCTTCATCTATGCCGGGTCCTTTGTCGGCAACTGTCAATCGTAATTCTGCACCAACTCGACGCACTGTTAAAGTTACTGGGTCAGCGCCCTCTGGGTTAAATCGAATAGCATTTTCCAATAGATTCTTAATCAATATTTTAATTCTGGCCGGGTCAAGATCTACCAGTGGCAAATCGCTATCAATTGATAGTTTTATGACCTGCACTTCAAAGTAATCGACCAGCACCTCATCAATCAGTTCCGCAACTGCCACGCTTTCAGTATTCAAAACACTGTGATGTGTGCTGAGCCGCTCAGCTTCAAGCAACTGCGCAATTAGCTGCTCCATTTCATTTACATCCTGCTTCAAACTGTTACGAACTGCAGTTTCACTTAACAAAGCCAAAGTAACATTAGCTCTGGTCAGCGGGGATCGAAGTTCATGACTAATGGATAACAGTAGTTGGCGTTTTGACTCAAGCATGGCCTGAATCTCCGTGGCCATCTGATTAAACTGATTAGCCAGCAAACCGAGTTCGTCGGTCCGCTTGACCATAACTCGAAAATCCAAATCACCTTCTGCAAGCGACGCCACGCCAGACTCTAACGTTTTTATTGGTCTTAAAAGCCACCGAAGTAGAAAATAAATCATCAACAGAACTAAAAGGATTGGCACGAGCAGGAAGGCCAACCGACCGGACTGATTGCCGGAGGCTTCAACTTCATCTACTAAAAATAGAACGTCAAAATTGTCGATAGAAGTTTTCACAAAGAACTGATCGTAGTTGTACTCGCCATATTGAACCGCGAGACCATGTCGTCGATCATAGCCATAAAATTCGAGGTCATCATAGTCAAGTAATTCTCCAGTTGAAGACCATTCAAGTCCGGGGCCGAGAATAACTATATCGAGCGGTAAATTCCTGGCCAGTTCTGCGGCGGCCTGAGGACTCGGTGGGTTACCTAAATCCTGTTTTATATAGTTTATATACTGAGCCAGGTGTGGGCTTATGGCATCTCGAAAGTGATGTTTCCAGACACCGCTAAATAGGCTTGCTATAACCATGATGACCATTACGGCTGCGACTAGGAATAAGCTTAGAATTTTGGCTGACAGTGAGGCACGAAAACGCGCTAACCAGACCCCGGGTTTCATTTTTTGCTACCTGTAAAACGATAACCTGCACCCCAGACCGTCTTAATATGATCAGTCGGCTTCAACTTCTGGCGTAACCTGCTCACCAAAATATCAACTGCGCGGGAAAATAGCTCGGACTCTGTGCCCCGCATTCTATTTATAATTTCATCTCGACTGAAATTTTTAGACGGGTTTTCTGCTAGCAGACATAACAGCTGATATTCTCTGGTTGTTAGGGCAATCTCATCCCCTACCACCCATACCAGTTGTTGGTCATTGTCTATTCTAAGGTCCCCATAATCCAGCTCATTAGATTTTTTTTGTTGCGGTTGTATACGGCGAAAAATGTTCTGAATTCTAGCTACCAGTTCTCTTGGTTCAAATGGTTTCGCCAGATAATCATCGGCGCCAAGTTCCAGACCTACTACTCGATCTGTAACTTCACCTCTTGCCGTGAGCATAATGATTGGCACTTCACTGTCTTTTCTAATGGTCCTGCAAACCTGGAAGCCATCCTGATCTGGCAGCATGACATCTAGAATAACCAAATTCACTCCACCTTTATCCAACCGCGCTAAGCCTGCGGTTGGATGGGTTTCGCAAAGGAGTTCTAAATCAAATCGCTGGAAGTACTCGGCCAACGGTGGACCCAGTCGATCATCATCATCAATTAATAGAACTGTTTTCATTTAAAAACTGATCCCGGTTGCTGGGAGTGGCAACCGGGCTAAATCTATTGAACGTTTAGTGATCGTGATTTCTCCAATGTTCAACCTTGTGGTTTGCTTTATCAAGCAATTGTTGTTTTTGGACTGGGCTAAGTTTATCGGTAAAATTGGCGATAGAAGCGATTAAATCAACGGCTCGCTCATTCATTACACTAGTTCTTTGCTGAACAACAGCCAATGCTTTTGACTGATCCATCTGTGGTTCAGAAAGCAAACTCAGAGCCGTTTGCACATTATTATCCCGACTCGATTTTAAGTCGCGACCCATATCAAACATAGTGTCTTTTAATTCAGTCAGGGCCTGTGTTTGATTTGCATCCAGGTTAAGCTCATCTTGAGCATAGCTTATAATACGTGCTGCGTGGGCTTCGGGGCCACCATGCATATATTTTGCAGCGACGCCACCAGCAATTCCTAAGGTCAGCACCGTAATTAATATGAATTTAGTGCGACGCTTCATTTTGAATTTTGACATGATTGATACTCCAAGGTTGTTTATTGGTACTCGTTTGAGTATCTAAATAGTAGTGGCCCAGGCCTGAAACAGCTTTTCAGAATCGTTTCATTTTGTATCAAATTGTAACTATCTTAAGTGGCAATCCTAATTTAATCCTGGAAAATATTGAATTCATTGGCCTCAAGCCATTGCCAGTCTGGCCCTTCCCAGGAACATTGACTAAAATCCACCCTACCCGCTTTATTAAATAGAACACCTTCGGCTAGGAGTAGTTCTCGTTGCTCGTCGGAGCCTATTCGCTCGCTGATTTCACCGCGAGAATTAATCACACGATGCCAGGGAATATCAACATCAGGTGGCGTGGCGGCCAAAGCATAGCCTACTTGTCTGGCGCCTCCCTGGCGAAGAAAACCCGCTATTTGCCCGTAGGTTGCAACCCTCCCAAAGGGAATCTGCGCGACTATTTTATAGATATTGGGATATAGCTGAGATGACACAAAAAACCTTTACTCTATTGGCGACAGGGATTGGTCCCCTGGGGATGAGAAATTTCCTGCAGCATATGACCGGTATTTCCGTCAAATTGAAGTTCAAGAAAGGGTTTGGTCTCGGCACTGGAAAAAGTATTTGTCATGCGAACATTGAGCCTGGCACGACCTTCAACCAATTGCCAGGAGTAAGTCTTGTCCCATAATAATTCGCAACCATACTTACCACGCGTGTATTGCTGGGCCTTATCGGGCAAAAATGGATAATAGGGAATTTTAGTCAGCAATCGGTAACGTTTAACCTTTACGGCTCCGTTTTCCATGTCACCTAGTAGTCGGGCATCCTCTTTATTCAGTCTTGTAGACTTGCCCTGTATTTGAATCAACAGATGATGATGATCGGGATCGAGATCTCCATAGGTTGCTGTAAATTTATTGAAACTTTCGTTAAGAATACTGAATTGTGGGCCACAACCCGCCTCATATTGACAAGAGTCTGTATCTGAGTAATGTAGCAATCCAATTACACTACCCTTTATAACTTTCTCTGTTGGCTTAACACTAGCTTTTTTCCCGCCGCCACAGCCAACCAAAATAGCTATTAGTAGTACAGGTATAATCCACCTAAGTGAAGCCCACACAGAATTCCTCATATTGATTTTCCCTTCACACTCTTAAGATTCACGACCTAATTCACTTCAAGTTTATCATCCACAAAGGAAATTTTAGCCAATGACACGATGGGCACAGCCAAATAATCGAGTTTCTCGCGACCATTTTCCTGGGGTTTTTCTATGACACAACCAATGCCTCTAAGCTGGGCACCACTGGCTTCTATCAAACTACATAGCGCATTAATTGTCGAACCCGTCGCTAGAAAATCGTCAATAATAAGCACCCTGTCCTGATCACCAAGATACTTTTTAGAAATCATCAAGTTAACTTCCACACCTTTGGTTCGGCTAGTTGCCTGAGCAAAATAATAAACATCAGTCATTACTCTGGACTGATGTTTGCGTGCATACAAAACAGGTACTCCTAGACGTCGAGCCGTGGCTAGAGCGGCCGGAATTCCACTCACTTCTGCAGTGACGACTTTATTTACACCCGCGGTAACTTCGGTGCCAAGTAGCTGGATAAACTCATCACCCATTTTTTCTGTAAGTTCCGGGTCAACCTGATGATTGAGAAATCCATCGAGTTTTACAATGCCCCCACCAACATGAACTCCTTCTGAGATTATTCGATCAATTAGTTCTTTCAATCTAAATACACCTATTTATTTATAATATTAAAGTAAAAGTATAACCCCAGTGTTCGTTTTAAGAAATGCTGCTCAGATCGATTACAAATAAAACCTATCCAAGACAAACTATCTACTTAAAAATTACGCTCGAACCAAAACCCAGCCCTCTTAGCACTTTAGCCATAAGACAAAATCTAGTGAACGCCGACAGCAGCAGGTTTATTCCTACCAGGGCGGTAAACCAGAACCAGTTTGGGTGATGATATACAGTTAAAAATAGACTAAGTAATATCGTTGTACCGGATAAACCTATAACTAACCTGTCGATTGACATTGCAACCTCTTAATACTTGAACTTTGTTTTTTAACTGGATCCTGATTGTAGTAACAGATCAATCTGATTGGTCAAAGAATTTAGATACATTGACTCGGACAGACGATGATCCCCAGACTTAAAAAGAATCACCTGAACATCATTTGAGATCAGTTTTTGTTCAATGGATAATGATGTTTGCCATGGCACCTGATCGTCCTTCATACCGTGCAGTAGTCGAACCGGACAGGAAATATCTATTTTTTTATCCAGAAGACAATGTTGATTGCCATCTTCAATAAATGAATAGCGTACTGGATACGTCTCATCATCGTAGTCAGATTGCAGAAAAATTACACCTTTTTCTTGAAGCGTATTTTGTTGCTCCTGACTAAATCCTGGCCACATGAGATCTCGAGTAAAATCCGGCGCTGGTGCTATCCCTACCAGTGCAGCCAAACGACTGGAAAGCCGCAGAGCCGTTAGCAACATTATCCAGCCACCCATACTAGAACCAACTAATATCAATGGTCCATCAGTTAACTGCGAAATAATTTCAAAGGCGTCTTCGGACCATTCGCCAATAGTGCCATCAGCAAACTCTCCGTCAGACTGACCGTGGCCAGAATAATCGAAACGAAAATAAGAGTGGCCCAAACACTGACAATAATTCGCCAGCCAATTACCCTTGGTACCCGTCATTTCCGATTTGTATCCGCCGAGAAAAACAATGGTAGGTCGCCGCCCCGGAATGAAGTCGTAAGCAAGCTTCTGATTTCGTCGATTAATAAAATATTGGACAGTCATGGCAAGATATAAAAGTGATTCCCAGAAATACTTAATACAATTCGATTCGGTTCAATTTTTTCAACGATCAGATTGTCTGCCATCAAATCCCCTTCCTTATAGATCTCCTGATTCAGCATAACGAATCGTCGATCCAGACTAGAGGAGTAAGATAGAACGTCTACAGAAAAATCAGGCAATAGTTTTCGCACGGACTGATCAAGACCAGCTATGGAAACTGGTGCCTGTAAAGTATTTGACAAATTGGAAGATTCAACAGAAGGCAGTGGTAATTCGGACTGCTTTTCAGGCTGACCGCTCTCCACATCCACCAGTCTAGTGGAATCAATCACTCCGGATTGTTGACCTTGCTCCAGCATCTGACTTTGGGTCGGCGTAGATAAGGTGTCGAAATTGTAAATTTGCAATGTATCACTAAACCACCACACGACCAGGCCCAGCGCTAAAAGCAGAATCACCACTAAAGAGATAAGAATAATAACAACGCGTTGGGAAGGCGAATTAGATTCAACAGATAGAGAATCCAGAGTTTGAATATTTCCCACTGCCCGCTCTTCGTCAGACTTTTTCAAGGCATCCAGAATATACGACATTAGTACACCAACAATGGGCTATCATGCCCTGAAAGAACGCTGTCAATTAACACCAACTCCTCCAATGCAACACGGTCTCTGACATTCAAACTATTTCTAAATTGAAACTCACGCAAAAGCTCAATCAGACTCGCGCTAAACTCGGCTTGCTCAACATCTGGTAAGAAATCGCCGCCATAATTAGTCGATATTAAATTAAGAGATCTGCGTAACCAAAGAATATCTTCCGGAGGAGAGTCAGCGTCTATTTTTTCTTTTGCCAGTGGTGGAAACTGCCACAATAGTAGCGCGCTACCACGCCAAAGCCGGTTAAATTCTGTCTGGCTTATCTGATAACGCTGGTTATTTATCCTGACCACGGCAACATCTTGAACCAGAGATTCAATCACAACATAACCGAGTGATTTGCCGGTCTGTTCAATCTCGGCCACCACGGGGCGATTATAAACTTTCAGCCGCTCCCAACCGCCTTCGACTTTAAAACAACTTAAACCCAGTTCCTGGACCGAAACACAATCAAATACGATCGACTCCGGTAAATTCCAAAGCCTTGTCAATTGCCTCAGAGCGGCCACCCGACCTATAAACTCGCTATCAAGATCAACCAGCATATTCTGAAATTGGTCAGCCGACAATTGCGGTAAATCCGCAACAACAAAATCCAGTTGCCTTACTGGGAAAATTCCCGTTATAGATTGTTTTGCACCTGTTACTGCTGGGCTTAGAATAAGATCGTTACTTGCAGCATAGGCATTTGAGCTTACTAAAATTAGACCTTTCTGGACAAAATCTATGGGGTATATCCATCGATTCATCCAAACGGGTACATATTTCTCGACTACTTGAACAACCTTATCGGGCATCAGACCTAGCTTGTACACTAGTAATGGCATAAGGAGAAGAAATAGCGCTGCGATAACAAAACGATTGGTGTTTTTAGGCGGAAGCTCACCAGTCACCTCACGACCCGCAGCTCGGACTATAGTGGCACTTATCTGGCGCTGCTCTTTGGCATATGCCCCCAGTAAGGCTCTATCTGCCAACACGTTTACAATTCTCGGAACTCCCGCAGAAATTCTGAAGATTTCCTTGATTGCCTTATTTGTGAAAAGTTGTCGCTCGCAGCCACTCTGCTGCAATCGATACTCAATATATTCCTTAAGATCTTTACGATCCAATGGTCGTAGGTGATATCGTGCGGTAACGCGTTGAGCTAACTGTCGAAGATTTTTTGCAGCGAGGGTTTCTTTTAACTCAGTTTGCCCAATAAGGATTATTTGCAGTAATTTTTTTTGACTGGTTTCCAAATTAGTCAACAGACGAACCTGCTCTAAAACCCCGCTGGAAAGATTTTGTGCCTCGTCAATAATGAGTACTATATGCTTTCCTGCGGCATGGGCTAGTAATAAATACTCGTTAAGAGCATCTAGCATATTTTTAATAGTGGCCTGTTTTTCAAAACTTATTCTTAACTCATCGCAAACTGACTGCATAAGCTCTAACTCATCAATTCGAGGGTTTAGAATAAGCGCAACCTCTACCTTTTCAGGTAATTCAGATAACAGGTGGCGACATAGGGTTGTTTTACCTGTGCCTACCTCGCCCGTTAATTGCACGAATCCTCCTCCCTCCCGAATTCCATAGAGCAGATGTGCCATGGCTTCGCGGTGATTCGCACTCATATACAAAAAACGCGGGTTCGGTGCGATGGAAAATGGTAGCTCGGTAAAACCGAAATAAGACTCATACATTGGAACGACGAGCACCTGAAGGTGTATGTTTTTGACTCATAGGACTGTATTGTACGACGAGTCGTAATTCACGCACTAAGCTTATAAGGCTTCTTTTCAAAACAGTATTCTTGTATATCCCAATGATGTTCATTTTGGCCTGTAGTGGAAATCTCAAGTATGAGACAAGATGGTCCCTGTTTTGTGCGTTCTCTACCAGCGGCACCCGGATTTACCACCCATGGATTAAGTCCACGATCAACTCTTCTAATATGTGTATGACCATACACGATGAGTTTTGCACTAGGATGTTTTAAACGCAATCGTTCATGATAATGACGGGTATCCCATATACTGTGACCGTGTTCGACTACAAGGATTCCCCCAGGCAAATTGAGCTTCACACAATCGGAGAGCCCCGTCAAAATATCAGCAAATTCTCCCCTCCAGGAACCTGGAAAATCGTTATTGCCCGTTATTGCAATCACACGTCCCTCATACCAGCCCAGTTGCGCCAATACTTCACCACAACCAATATCGCCCGCGTGAACTATTTTCTCACAGCCTCTTAAAGTAGCGAATACATCAGCATCCAGCACTCCGTGAGTGTCAGACAAAATACCAATTTTCTGATTCATTCAACTAGTCCCCAATGCTTCTTTCCTTTCTTCGTCCATCTGATTGTCTTTTAGGCAACATCTACTCAGATTAAACAAAGCAATTTAATGTGTCATATCCGCGATCTTTGCCGCCTAATGGACTAAAGTTTTAAGATGTACATAATAGTCGCTACTTGTTAAGAGATTCTCTAATTCTCAGGTATTTTAATTTGCCGATAGCGTTCCAGAAGCGTTTTAAAATCATCCTGCGTGGCTGTTAATGCTTTTTTACTTTGATTTAGTGCCCGCATGAAACGATCTCGCAACTGCTTAGTCTCATAGAGATCTTGCTCTTCCCTCTCATTCTTTGGCTTAGACAGTTCGGCAATTTTCTGCCTAAGTTTTTCAAGGTAGTTCTGGTTGTAGATGATCTGATTATTCAATTCGATCTCTTTTATTTTTAATAGATCAAAAATATTCTGTTCTTTCGGATACTTTTTTAGGAGATCACTATCGATTCTCGCTTTCTGTTCGATCTTAAGCGCATTTTCCTGACGGATCTTCGTTGCCGTACGTTCAGCTTCCAGTTCCTCGGCTGTGAGAGGTGGCTTTAAAACTCGAGATGTTAGACCATTCTCTCGCAATTCAGTTATCTCGCTTGTAGCGCATTCCTGGGAGGCATAATCACCGTAGTGCCAGGCTCCTTGTGCATCCTGGCACTTTGCAATAGTGTTGGCGAGGCCATCACCAAAACTAATGAGCGATAGAATACAAAGGCATTTTATTACGTATTTTTTGGTCATAAGCATAAATCTTAATCAGTTTACCTTTCTAAACAATAGCCAACTTCCTACCAGCAACATGGGAATGCATAATAACTGTCCCATCGTCATCCAATTAAAGGCAATTGTACCCAGATGCAAATCTGGCTCACGGAAAAATTCAACCACAAATCTAGCCATTGCATAACCACACAAAAACAAACCTGACACTCTACCTAGCGCTCGTTTTCTCGATGAATAGAGCCATAGTAGAATAAATAATACCAGACCTTCCAGTGCGGCTTCGTATAGTTGTGATGGGTGACGTGGCAGATTATCCGCTGTGGAAAACACCATAGCCCATGGCACATCCGAAGGTCTGCCCCATAATTCCTGGTTGATAAAGTTTCCAATTCGACCAGCAAACAACCCAAGTGGCATCAATGGCACCGCAAAATCTGCTATTGCAATCATGTTACGTTGATATCGACGGGAAAATAAATATATGGCAACACTAACGCCTATAACGCCACCATGAAAAGACATGCCACCGGCCCAAACGTAGAATATCTCCCAGGGCCTGGATACAAAATATCCGAACTGGTAAAACAATGTGTATCCCAACCGCCCGCCAATAACAGCTCCAAGGGCAATATAAAACAGTAAATCCCATACTTCGTGGGACTGCCAGCCACTATTGGGCTTTCCAGTGCGGTGGACTCCAAGCAGAGCACCACCTAAAAACCCCACCAAATACATTAGTCCATACCAGCGAATTGCCAGCGGACCAATGCTTATGAGAATTGGATCTATTTCAGGTGCAAATAACATTATAAGGGTTTCCGTTCCGATTATTCAGCAAGGCTAGGTATATTGGCGAAATGTTCCAGTGCTTCTGGATTGGCCAATGCGTGACGATTCTTGACTTCCTCACCATGAACCACTTTCCGCACGGCCAATTCTACTATTTTGCCACTTTTTGTTCTGGGTATATCAGCTACTTGAACAATTTTCGCTGGCACATGACGAGGCGTGGCATTGGACCGAATCATTTTTCTGATTCTCACCTCAAGCTCATCGTTTAGACCCACACCATTTTGCAGTCGAACAAAAAGAACCACGCGAACATCGTTTAGCCAGCTCTGTCCGATTACCAGACTCTCGATAACTTCGGGCACTTTTTCAGCCTGTCGATAAATCTCAGCAGTACCTATTCTTACTCCACCAGGGTTTAGAACCGCATCAGAACGCCCGTAGATAATCCAGCCTCCGTGAGTGGTCCGAGCAACGAAGTCACCGTGGCACCAAACGCCAGGGTACTTATCAAAATAGGCGTCATGATACTTGCTGCCGTCATCATCTTTCCAGAAACCGATAGGCATTGAGGGAAAACTGTTCATACAACAAAGTTCGCCTTTGGCATCAATGGGCAAGTCTTCAGCGTCCTCGCTTAGCGCTCGGATATCCATACCTAATGCACTAACCTGGATCTCGCCGCGCCATACAGGCTCATTCGGACACCCGCCAACAAAGCACGAAATAATGTCGGTACCTCCGGAGATGGAAGAAAGACACACATCCGATTTTACTTCGTTATAAACGTAGTCGAACCCCTCCGGTGACAAAGGTGAGCCTGTGGAAAGAATACTACGCATTTGCGGCAAAGAATGGGTTTCCATCGGCTTTACGTCGGCTTTGGCACAGGCATCAAGAAACTTGGCGGAGGTTCCAAATACATTGATTTTAGATTGTTCGGCAAAATTCCATAAAACATTGCCATCGGGATAAAAGGGAGAACCATCGTATAACATCAATGTTGCGCCTGAAGCCAATCCTGAAACCAGCCAGTTCCACATCATCCAACCACAGGTTGTGAAGTAAAACAGACGATCGCCTGGATTAACGTTGCAATGAAGTTGATGTTCCTTCAGATGTTGCAGCAAGGTTCCGCCAACACCATGAACAATACATTTTGGAACACCGGTTGTACCGGATGAAAACATGATATAAAGCGGGTGATTAAACTCAGTTCTAACAAAGATTAAATCCGCAGAGTGATTATTTTCCAGCAGAATGTTCCAGTCCAAAGCGTCTGCAATTCCATTTAGCTGAGGAGGCTTCTGGTTTAGAAAAGGCACAATAATCACATTTTGTAGCGACCCAAGTGCTGCTCTTATTTCCGTCAAGCGAGATAAAGTCTCATGTTCTTTACCATTGTACAAATATCCGTCTGACGCAATCAGAAATTTTGGCTCAATCTGACCAAACCGGTCCAGCACACCGCTTACACCAAAATCTGGCGAACAAGATGACCAAACACCACCGGCTGCAGTTACTGCCAACATGGAAATGACCGCCTCAGGAATATTTGGCATGAATCCAGCCACCCGATCTCCTGGTTGCAGTCCTGCTTTACGTAGTGCTTGACTAATACTGGCTACTTTCTCTCTCAGCTCAATTCTAGAAAGGCAAGTCAACTCGGCCTTTTCATTGCGAAATATCATGGCCTTTTGGTCATCATTGAAGCGCAATAAATTCTCCGCAAAGTTCAATCGGGCGTGAGGAAACCACTGCGCTCCGGGAATCTGTTGCGGATTTTCAACCACAATTGTCGAGTTATTCTCTCCTATAACCCCTGAAAACTCCCATACCAGTTGCCAGAACCTGTCTGAGTGCTCGATGGACCATCGATGCAAGTCTGCGTAGGAAGAAAGGTCCTCATTAGTTTGGCGGCTGGCAATTGCTGAAAATTTACTCAATAAAGTCCCATTCGCGGAAATACTTTCGGGGGACCAAAGTGGCTGACTCAACTAAATTTACTCCTTGATTAATGCTTGCATAGATTTTATCGATGCCATATATTTTTGCAGACTTCAATTATCGCAATAATTGCCAGCAAATACATTAATTTGCCGCAAATGCCTGAGGCGGCACTATGTCTGAAAACGAAAACGCTTTTGCCATCGAACTAGCAGCCGAACTGAATAAGGAAGCGGAGAAAAGTCTTGCTGCAAATGAGTCGTCAATTATCCACGGCTTTTTATGTCAATACTACTCTCAAATCAGCTCGAATGAGTTCAGCCATGTGTCATTTGGCGATTTGTATGGTGCGAGCCTCGCTCACTGGCAGCTAGCCAGGACAAAGCAACCCTCAAAACCAAATGTTCATATTTACAACCCGGATTATGAACGACACGGTTGGCAAAGCACACATACCGTCCTGGAAATTGTTTGCGACGACATGCCTTTTTTAGTGGACTCTGTTTCCATGGCTTTAAACAGATCCGGTCTGACTATTCACCATACCTTGCACCCTGTCCTACCGGTGTCTAGAGACAAATCAGGCACTATCGTTAAAGTTCATCTCGCCGATGAAAATAAATCCGAATCTGCAATGGAGTCGTTTATGCAGTTTCACTTTGATCGAGAGACCAGCGAAGCTGCCCTGAACACTCTTCAGCAGACAATCGAGACAACCCTCAATGACGTCGCTCTTGCCTGCAAGGACTGGCAGGCAATGCGAGAGTCTGTAAAGTCCTTTACTGTTGAATTGTACGCAGAGTCCAACAACAATCCCAGGAGCACACTTAAAGAAGCTGCGGAATTACTCGAATGGATTGAAAACGACCACTTTACTCTAACCGGACTATGCGAGTTTTCCAGCGCATCCGACCCAACTACAAGAACCAGGCCAATACTGAATAAAAAGTCAGTATTGGGCATTTTACAGAAACCTTCCTTTTCCGATGACCACATAGAAAAACTCGTACTACCCTGCAGCATGATGGATTTTCTTGAGTTCCCAGACGACCTCGTCCTAACCAAGAGTAGCGCCGACTCAACTATTCATCGCCCTGCCCGTCTGGATCTTATTTGCATAAAGGCCAACAATCAAGCAACCGGTCAAGTGCGTGTATTCTGTGTTCTGGGGCTTTTTACATCAGCTGCATACAATAGAAATACCCGGGAAATCCCGCATATTCAGCACAAGGTTGGGCGTCTTATGTCGGCCACCAATCTGCCGGCCAATGGACATCTTGGAAAAGTGTTGCGAAATATTATTGAGATTTATCCTCGCGATACTTTATTTCAGATACCCGAGTCCCAGTTAAAGTTAATACTCAACGGTATTATGCATTTACAAGAGCGCCAGCATATTCGCATGTTCGTTGCGACTGAGCCTTTCAACCGTTTCCATTCAGTATTGGTTTATATTCCCAAAGACCGTTTTCACAGCGATTTGCGTTTACGCATTCAGAACATGTTACGTATGTCTTTCAATAGTCTGCATGTTGAGTTTAATGTGCTGTTTACCGAGTCAGTTCTGGCGCGAATTCACTTTCTTGTGTACACAGACACCGCTACCAAACCTGACATAGACCTGACAGAACTTGAGCGACGCATCGCCGATGCCGCACTCACATGGAACGATCATTTACGCACGACTTTAGTCGAGCAGTTCGGCGAGGAATCGGGCATACGTTACTTTAACCAGTATCGTAATGCTTTCCCAATTTCTTATCAGGATGACTGCAATCCACGTCGTGCAGCCTATGATATTCAACGCATCAATCTAGCCGCAACATCCGGTGAACTTGGCACCTATTTCTACCGTCCGGTTAATGTGATTGACGGCAGCGTTCATTTGCGTTTGTATTCCAGGGAGGCGGAGGTGTCACTTTCAGAAGTCATTCCCATGATTGAGAACATGGGTTTGAGGGTTCTGGGGGAGCGTCCCTATTTAGTAACTCCGGCCGAAGGCGCCGCGGTTTGGCTACATGAATTCAGCCTGACCAATCAAATGAATTGGGAGATCGATGCAGAAAGCAGTCGTGAAGTATTTGAAGACGCATTTACACAGATATGGAAAGGTAACCTCGAAGATGACGGTTTTAATCGCCTGGTTCTGGGTGCCGGTTTAAGCTGGCGCGAATGCATGGTTATTCGTGCCTATGCGAAATTCATGAAACAAATTCGCATCCGTTATAGCCAGGATTACATTGAAGACACATTAAGCTCAAACCCCCATATGACGCGACGTTTAATCGCTCTATTTCATATTCTATTCGACCCGGAATTTTCGCTTGACCGTGAAACCGCACGGCAAAACTTGATGGAGCAGATAAACGAAGGTATGGAGCGGGTTGTTAACCTTGACGAAGACCGTATTCTAACCGCCAGTTTGAATGCCATAGAGGCCACTCTAAGGACCAACTTTTACCAATGTGATAGTAATGGCAATCATAAAGAATACCTCTCGATCAAGTTTGATCCTTCACAAATATTGCGCATGCCTGAGCCACGTCCAATGTTTGAAATTTTCGTCTATTCACCCTGGGTAGAAGCGGTTCATTTACGTGGTGGCAAAGTAGCACGAGGCGGTTTACGCTGGTCTGATCGACCAGAAGACTTCAGAACCGAAGTCCTCGGTTTGGTGAAGGCTCAAATGGTCAAAAATGCTGTAATTGTACCCGTTGGCTCCAAGGGCGGTTTCATTGTAAAACGTATGCCAGACGGCGAGCGAGATGTGCAAATGGCTGAAGTCATACGGTGTTACCAGTCCTTTATGCGTGGCATGCTGGACATCACAGACAATATTGTGGGTGATAGCATCGTTCACCCTGAGCAAACTGTCCGCCGGGATGAGGATGATCCTTATCTGGTTGTTGCGGCCGACAAGGGTACTGCTACGTTCTCAGATATCGCCAATGGTATCGCCAAAGAGTATAACTTCTGGCTGGGCGACGCCTTTGCATCCGGCGGGTCAGACGGTTATGATCACAAGAAAATGGCCATTACGGCGCGCGGTGCGTGGGAGTCTGTCAAACGTCATTTTAGAGAGATTGGTGTAGACACCCAAACCCAGCCTTTCACAGTGATTGGCATAGGCGATATGGGCGGTGATGTATTTGGTAATGGCATGCTGCTATCCAACCAGATTCGTTTACTTGCGGCATTTAATCATCTACATATTTTTATCGATCCCGATGCTGACCCGACTATATCTTTTGCAGAGCGGCAACGTTTGTTCGATCTGCCAAGGTCAAGCTGGAAAGACTATGATGCTTCATTGATATCAAGCGGCGGGGGTATTTATAATCGCACTGATAAATCTATTGAGCTTTCGGCTGAAGCACGCCAGGCACTTGGAATTAATCAGGATTCAATAACGCCAACTGATTTAATCAATCGATTACTTAAGTCATCCGTAGACCTTGTCTGGAATGGCGGCATCGGCACCTATGTCAAATCTACTTCAGAAACTCACGACGATGTAATCGATCGTGCCAATGATCCTCTGCGGGTTAATGGAAACGAGCTCCGTTGCAAGGTTTTTGGCGAAGGTGGCAATCTTGGTATGACGCAATTGGGTCGTATTGAATATAGCGAAAAAGGTGGGCTTTGCTATAGCGATGCAATAGATAACTCTGCGGGAGTTGACACCTCAGATCATGAAGTGAATATAAAAATCCTTCTGGACCGAAGTGTTGGATCCGGTGATCTTACGGTTAAGCAACGTAATCAAATGCTCGCATCAATGACTGACAATGTTGCGGATCTGGTGTTACGAGACAACTATGAGCAAACCCAAGCTATTAGCCTGGCTGCTACAACTGCATCGGAATTGTTTCGTCAACATATACGTTTTATTAGACATCTAGAGCGAGAAGGAGAATTAAATCGAGAGTTAGAGTATTTACCTAACGAGGAAATGATAAACCATCGGATAAAGGTCAACCTGGGTTTATCGAGGCCTGAGTTGTCAGTACTGTTTGCCTATAGCAAAATCACTCTATACAAGTACCTCATAGAAACCGATGTACCGGAAGATCAGTATCTTTCTTTTACATTAGCCAGGTACTTTCCCGGATTGGTATCGGAGAAATTGCACGATGTAATGATGGAACACCCATTACGTAGGGAGATTATAGTTACCCATATTACTAATGACATGGTGAATAGAGGTGGACCCACATTTGCCTTTCGATTATGGGAATTGACGGGTGTTTCCTGGTCCCATATTGCTCGAGCTTATACCGTTGCGACAGAAATCTTTAACTTAAGAAGATTGTGGAGTGAGATTGAAGGTCTAGATAATCAGGTTGCTGATGCTGTTCAAAAATCAATGCTTCAGGATGTCGCCGGTCTAGTTGAACGTGCAACTTCCTGGCTTATTCGAAACCGGCCTGAAAATATGAATATCAGCGCCACCGTTGATTACTTTCAGGGTGGCGTTTCTCAACTTGTTGAGAGTTACCCGCGCAGCCTTGCTGCCAGCAATCGATTAATCCACAAAAAACGCGCAAAACAACTGCAGGGTTTAAAAGTAGGTACGGACTTAGCTCATCAGGTTGCCAGCTTGATGGCTCTGTCTTCGGCACTCGATATAGTAGATGTATCACAACGACTTGGTTGTGATGTCGGCCTGGTGGCAAATATTTATTACGGTCTCGGTGATGCATTGGAAATTCACTGGCTGAGAGATCAGGTTGGTGGTCTAAAGATTCGCAATCATTGGCAGGCAATGGCAGTTTTTAGCCTTCGAAACGAATTTCATAGTGAACAGAAAGAATTAACTGCTTTAGTGCTTGGCGCCGAACAAACTGGTAACGGTCGAAAAATGTTACGTAAGTGGCTGGCCCAAAACGAAACATACGTTAGTCGATTTCTCCAGCTAATAGCTGACTTCAAGGCTGTGCGTGAAATAGACTTTGCGATGTTGTCAGTGGCTATTAGTCAGATTAAGACCATGCATGGTGGTGTATAACACAAGGATCGGATTGAGAGCAGTCGTTCAATTCGGCAAAATTAACGCATAACTCATCACTGAAAGTTGCCATGCGAAATCTAAATATTGCTAATTTGCCAGATAATTCCGATTTTTTACGGGTAGAAAAAGCCATTGAATATCTTGCTGAAAATCAGAATCTTCAGCCTGATCTTGATAGCGTGGCGGATCACGTAGGGCTCAGCTCTCATCACTTCCAGAAAATTTTCACACGCTGGGCCGGCATCAGTCCGAAAAAAATGCTTCAGTACATGACAGCCATACGTGCTGGTGAATTGCTTAGACGACGCATTTCGACCTTCGATACCTCGGTAGAAGTTGGACTGTCGGGCAATGGCAGACTACATGATTTATTCGTAGCAATACATGCAATGTCGCCTGGCGAATATGGCCAGGGTGGCAGTCCTTTAACCATTTCCTACGGTACCCACCTATGTCCATTTGGTCTCTGTCTTATCGGAACCACAGAAAAAGGCATCTGCTGGTTGTCGTTTCACAGCGAAGACAACTTCTCATCAGGTGTTAGCGATCTATTTAGTGAATGGCCTATGGCTAATTTGATAGAAGATTGCGAGACAACGAGTCACGTTGTTGAGCAACTTTTTTCTGATACGACCTCCGACAAAACAATCAATGTTCTGGTAAAAGGGACTAATTTTCAGGTGCGCGTTTGGGAGGCTCTATTAAATATTCCAACCGGTGCAGTTACAACTTATGGTGATCTGGCCAAATCCATCGACTGTCCGAAAGCTAGCCGTGCAGTGGGTTCTGCCATTGGAAAAAACACCATAGGCTGGTTAATACCCTGTCATCGAGTCATTCGTTCTAGCGGGATTATCGGCGAATATCGCTGGGGAAGTTCACGAAAGCAAATGATGCTGTTAAAGGAAAACCCCGCGTATCAGATGGCTGGATAAAACAAAGTAGATTCTGGATTAATCAGAGCTCGCCTAAATTTTGTGAAAAAAATCCTTTCTAAAATTGCACAATCGTTAGAGCATGCATTGCTATAATCCGGCTTGTGCAAGCTACCTTCAAACCTAAATACCGAAATCAAAATAGATTCGCGTTGCGTTATTGGCCTACCTATCCGGGTCTATTGCTAATCTGGTTATTAGCCTGGTTACCTTTACCTGCACTGCGAATAATTGGGACAGGATTAGGTCTTCTCGTATTTCATCTTTTCAGCTCTCGGCGCCGAATTGCATTAACCAACGTGTCGCTATGCTTCCCGGAGTTAACCTGCAATCAACAACTGAAGATGGTACGCCAGCATTTTATTGAACTTGGCACATCCGTTATCTGCACGGGGCTAAACTGGCACGCGTCAATTCAACGCTTGCACAGATTGTTTGAGATTCAGGGCCAACAGTTTCTTGAAGACGCATTGAGTAAAAAACAAAATATAATATTACTCGCACCACATTTTGTATCGCTGGAAATAGGTGGTATTTATATCTCCGAACTTTACCCTTCTGTCAGCATGTATCAGTTTGCCAAGAATAAAGCTATGGATCTGGCTATTCGACGAGGTAGATCTCGATTCGGTATTGAATTGGTAGAGCGTACTGCACCAATGAGAAACTTGATCCGCAAAATACGTAAGGGAAAGTTGTTCTATTATCTTCCAGATCAGGACCCAGGTCCCATGACTGGAGTGTTTGTGCCTTTTTTCAATAACCCGGTGTCCACTTTCCCTATGCTTGGACGATTCGCTTCACTAACCAACTCAGTGGTAATTCCCTGTATGACCACACAAAAAGCCAGAGGAAAAGGTTACAAGCTTGAGTTTTTCACTCCAATCGAGAACTTTCCGGTCAGTAACGAATTATTGGATACTGCTCGGATGAATCAAGCGATTGAAGAGTTGATAAAAATTTCCCCAGAACAGTACTTTTGGGTTCACAAACGTTTTAAAAGTCGACCCACAGGCCAACCTTCGGTTTACTGAATGCTAAATATCACAGGGAATTGTATACTGGAGTTTAGATTAGACGCATAGTTAAATTAATAAGAATGCTGCCTATTAACTAATGATAATCTACTGCAATCACCTCGTAGATTTTCTCACCCGCCGGCGCTTGCACAACAACCTCGTCGCCTTCATTTTTTGCGAGAAGGGCCTTCGCTATTGGAGATGCCAATGATATTTGTCCTTTACTGAGATCCGCTTCCAACTCGCCAACAATTTGATAACTCGTTTCAACTTCTGTTTCAACATCATAGATCGTAACATAGGCACCAAACACGATTCGTTTACCAGCATTCAATGCAACGGGATCAATAAGTTCTGCACCAGATAGACTAGCTGCCAGCAATTTTATTCTACCTTCAAGAAAACTTTGTTCTTCACGGGCAGCATGATATTCCGCATTCTCTGACAAATCACCATGAGCTCTAGCTTCAGCAATCGCCTGAATAACTCGCGGGCGCTCGGTCTTTTTCAGTCGCGATAGCTCAGATTGTAATACTTCTGCGCCTTGTTTGGTTAATACAACACGGTCATTCATAATATTTCCCGATGTAGGGTTTGCAGGCGTTCAACGCCCAGATCTCCACCTATTGCGATAGCCTGTGCAGCAGCGCTTGCGCCGGCCATCGTAGTAAAATAGGTAATTGAATGTAGCAGTGTCTCCCTACGAATCGTATAGGAATCTGTGACACTTTGCTTGCCTGAGGGAGTATTAATAACTAGTGCATACTCTCTGTTTTTAATACTGTCCACGACGTGGGGTCGACCTTCCTCAACCTTATTGACAGAGTCAACCGGAATACCCGCTTCTGATAGTCTGGCTGCAGTGCCAGGGGTAGCAACGATTTTGAAACCCATATCAAAAAAGGTTTGTGCAATCTCTGACACAGCAGCCTGATCAGGTTTATTGACACTAAACAAAACGCTGCCCGATTCCGGCAATACACTACCAGCAGCCTGTTGGGCTTTATTAAAAGCCTCACCAAAACTTCTGCCTATGCCCATAACTTCACCGGTGCTTTTCATTTCTGGGCCAAGAATAATATCCACACCCGGAAACTTTATGAAAGGAAAAACTGCTTCTTTAACACAATAATAAGGCGGCACAATTTCCTCTTCAGCGCCCTGACTTTTCAAGGACTGCCCAACCATACAACGGGCCGCAACCTTGGCAAGTTGCCTACCGGTGGCTTTGGAAACAAATGGAACCGTTCGTGATGCGCGAGGATTAACCTCTAACACATAAATTTTGTCCTGTTTGATTGCAAACTGAACATTCATCAATCCAAGCACACCCAGGGCTAATGCCATATCGCGAGTTTGACTGCGCAATTCATTCTGAATCTCTACAGACAAACTAAATGGTGGCAACGAGCAGGCTGAATCTCCAGAATGCACACCGGCGGCTTCTATATGTTGCATGATGCCACCAATCAGAACTTTTTCACCATCGCAAATCGCATCAACGTCCACCTCGATAGCATCACTTAAGAAGCGATCTAACAATACCGGTGATTCATTTGACACATTGATTGCCGCCTGCATATAGATTCGCAGATCTTCCTCACCATGGACGATTTCCATCGCGCGTCCACCTAGTACATAAGAGGGGCGAACGACTAGTGGGTAGCCAATCTCGGTTGCAAGGCGAATCGCATCGGTCTCATTTGTTGCAATGCGATTGGGCGGCTGCAAAAGCTTCAATTGATTCAGTACGGCCTGGAACTGCTCTCTGTCTTCTGCAGCATGAATAGCCTGTGGCGACGTTCCAACTATGGGTGCGCCTTCCTTTTGTAGCTCGCGCGCAAGGTTCAACGGAGTTTGACCGCCATATTGAACAATAACCCCAAAAGGATTTTCTACATGAATAATTTCCAGCACGTCTTCAAGGGTAAGCGGTTCAAAATACAATCGATCAGACGTATCGTAATCCGTTGAGACTGTTTCTGGGTTGCAATTGACCATGATGGTTTGATAACCATCTTCCTTAAGAGCCAGTGCCGCGTGAACACAACAGTAGTCGAATTCAATTCCCTGCCCTATTCTGTTTGGTCCACCGCCCAGAACAATAATTTTCTTCTTATCTTCTGGTTCTGATTCACATTCCTCTTCATAGCTTGAGTACATATAGCCAGTAGGCGTGGCAAACTCAGCGGCACATGAATCGACTCTTTTAAAGACAGGTCGAATGCCCAGTTGATGGCGATAATTTCTAAATTCTTCTTCACTGCAAGAGAAAATGGTGGACAAGCGGACATCTGAGAATCCCATCCTTTTTAGATGAAAAATCTCATCATGATCAAGACTGTGAAAGTTTTTATCCGCTAGCTGATCTTCCGCCTCAACTATCTCGGCGATCTGCGCGAGATACCAGGGATCAATTCCCGAAATCTGGTAAATCTCCTCAAGCTTCATACCATAGCGAAAGGCATCGGCGATATACCAGAGTCGATTGACACCGGGAATTCGTAAGCGGGTGGCAATTGCTTTTCGATCGAGATGATTTTCGCCAGTGCCTATGTGAACAGGTTCAAACCCATAACTGCCAATTTCCATACTGCGCATGGCTTTTTGCAGAGACTCCTGAAAGCTTCTACCAATAGCCATCGCTTCGCCAACAGACTTCATCTGAGTAGTCAGTGTAGCGTCGGCCTGGGGAAATTTCACAAAATCAAATCGCGGAATCTTGGTAACAACATAGTCAATGCTTGGCTCGAAAGAAGCCGGACTGGCTCCGCCGGTAATGTCATTCTTTAATTCATCCAGAGTGTAACCAACGGCCAGCTTGGCGGCGACTTTCGCAATGGGAAATCCAGTTGCCTTAGACGCAAGAGCGGAGGATCGAGATACCCGTGGATTCATCTCAATGATCACCATTCGTCCATCTTTCGGGTCCACCCCAAACTGGACATTCGAACCGCCAGTATCCACACCAATCTCACGCAACACGGCTATACTCGCATCGCGCATAATTTGATATTCCTTATCGGTCAGGGTCTGTGCCGGTGCCACGGTGATTGAATCGCCTGTGTGTACACCCATAGGATCAAAATTTTCAATGGCACAAACAATGATGCAATTGTCTTTACAGTCTCGCACCACCTCCATTTCGTACTCCTTCCAACCCAATACACATTCTTCAATCAACAATTCTTTAGTCGGTGAGGCATCCAGCCCACGTTCACATATTTGCGTAAACTCTTCACGATTATATGCAATACCCCCGCCTGTACCACCCATAGTGAAGGAGGGACGAATGATAGTGGGAAAACCTATCTGCTCAAGTACTGCGTAAGCGCCTTCCATACTGTGAGCGAGATCACCACGAACGGTCTTGAGGCCAATGGACAACATGGCATCACGGAACTTCTCACGATCTTCGGCTTTGTCTATTGCCTCTTTGGATGCACCAATGATTTCGACACCAAATTCCTCAAGCACACCATGTCGCGCCAAGTCGAGTGTGCAATTCAAACCTGTCTGACCGCCCATAGTGGGCAGAATAGCGTCAGGACGTTCCTTTTCGATGACCTTCTTTAAGGCGCGCCAATGTAACGGTTCAATATAAGTCGCATCGGCGAACTCTGGATCCGTCATAATTGTGGCGGGATTAGAGTTAACCAGAATTACTCTGAAACCTTCCTGTCGCAGAGCCTTACAAGCCTGGGCACCGGAATAGTCAAATTCGCAAGCCTGGCCAATAATAATTGGTCCAGCCCCTACAATCAGAATACTTTTTATGTCTGTACGTTTTGGCATTTAGGTTGGATGTAGTCCTGTTGGCGTCAGTGTTTTTGCATAAGATCAATAAAATGATCAAACAATTCATTAATATCGTGTGGCCCAGGGCTTGCTTCTGGATGTCCCTGAAATGAAAACGCCGGTTTGTTAGTCAGTTCCAAACCCTGGATAGTTTGATCGAACAGGGAACGGTGAGTGACACGAAGATTGGCTGGCAAGTTTTCTTCACTTACCGCAAAACCATGATTTTGACTAGTGATGTAAACCTGTCCCGTAGCAATGTCTTGCACCGGATGATTCGCACCGTGATGGCCAAATTTCATTTTCAAGGTCTGCGCACCGGCGGCAAGGCTCAGTAGCTGATGGCCAAGACAAATTCCAAATACCGGAATGTTTAATGATAGAAATTCTTTAATCGCCGCAATCGCGTAATCGCAAGGTTCCGGGTCACCCGGACCATTGGACAGAAAAATGCCGTCGGGTGAGAGGGCTAAAACTTCACTGGCTGGAGTTTCGGCGGGAACCACACGAACCGCACAACCGCGATCGGAGAGCAATCGGAGAATATTTCTTTTAACGCCGAAATCGTAAGCAACCACTTTAAACTGACTACTCTGGTGGTTTTGATGGCCGTCGATCAGTGACCAGGTGCCTTCTTGCCAATCATAGGCTTCATCCACACTAACCACTTTGGCGAGGTCCATGCCTTCAAGACCGGCAAAGGATTTTGCTTTCTCAAGAGCTAATAATTCATCGTCGCCTATCAGAATACAACCCGGCATCGCACCATTTTTTCGAATGTGCCGAGTTAGGCGGCGGGTATCGATATCACTTATTGCGACAATATTGCGTTCTACCAGATAAGCTGACAGGTCTTGTTGATTACGAAAACTGCTAGCCATCCTGGGTAAATCGCGAATAATTAATCCTGCGCAAAAAATCTGCCTGGATTCTTCGTCTTCTGAATTGGTACCGGTATTACCAATATGGGGATAAGTTAGTGTGACAAGTTGGAGAGCATATGAGGGATCCGTGAGTATCTCTTGATACCCGGTCATTGCAGTATTAAAAACAACTTCACCGACAGAATCACCTTGAGCTCCAATAGATTTGCCCCTGAAAATAGTTCCGTCCTGTAATACCAGCAATGCAGTCTGCGACAATATATTCACCGATTTAAACGCTTAAAAAAAGGGCGAAACCGCAAGGTTCCCCCCTTTTTCTGAAATTCACTCGTTGGAGCTAGTGCACCCCGTCAGATCACCCTGTCCGGGTCGTGAATTTTATCGTCAATACCAAATCATTTCAATTTGATCTTCGCTCCAAAACGCTAAATTCAGTATCTATTTGGAAAGATCCAGTACATCTTGCATGCTAAACAGGCCAGCCGGTCGACCATGCAACCAACGGGCCGCTCTGACGGCTCCATTGGCAAAATTCATTCTGCTAACCGACTTGTGGGTTATCTCCAGAATTTCTCCATCAGTAGCAAACATCACCGTGTGCTCACCAACGATTTCGCCTGCCCGAATGGTAGAAAACCCGATACTGCCATCAGGACGTGGCCCAATTTGACCATGGCGTTCAAAAACACCAATTTCCTGTAGATCTTTTCCCCATGCCTCTGCCACGGCCTCGCCCAGACGCAAGGCAGTTCCCGATGGGGCATCTACCTTGTGGCGGTGGTGGGCTTCGATAACTTCTACGTCCGCGTCAGTGCCAAGGGCCCGGGCAGCCATTTCAAGTAGCTTAAGTGTGAGATTTACGCCAACGCTCATGTTGGGGGCAAAAACTATTGGAATCGATTGGGCTGCATCCTGAAGAGTCTTGATATCATCCTTACCAAGGCCGGTGGTGCCGATAACCATACTCTTATAGTTCTGTCTGCAGAATTCGAGATGTTCCAAGGTAGAAGCCGGGTTGGTGAATTCAATTAAAATATCAAATTTAGCGGGATTAAGCTCTGCATCAATGGCTACACCCAACGTACCGACACCTGACAAATCCCCGCAGTCCTGGCCTATTACAGGATTACCTGATACTTCGATAGCATGAGTAACTTGAACTGAATCGTCTTGCTGACAAGCTGCAACGAGCATGCGTCCCATTCGACCGGCAGCTCCGGCAATAGCGAGATTGATCATAGATTTAGGTCCAGACAAAGAACAAGATTCTAACCGAAACTAGTCGACACCTCTGGAATAAGCTTTTTCCACCTTGCAAACACGCAGGGCGTACTTCGAATACCAGCATTGCCGCCCAATTCTACGTGCTTCTGAATGTTCCGCATTGTCTCGCCAGGCGGCAATAGAATCGAGATCGGTCCAATATGAAACCGTGATGCCGAGGTCTTCTCTTGCTGACTCAACACCCAGATAACCGGGTTGTTGAGCCGCGAGTTCCAACATGCGTCGCGCTGTTTGCCTGTAGCCTTCAGTATCATCACTCTGCAGCGACGTGAAAATCACTGCATAGTAAGGCGGCTTTGGAGTTTTAGCCGGACCAGACATTAACCTTCCAGAGCGGCATCCAGCTGCGGTATAGCCTCAAATAAATCGGCTACCCAGCCATAGTCTGCAATCTGAAAGATAGGTGCTTCTTCATCTTTATTAATTGCGACAATCACCTTGGAATCTTTCATTCCAGCCAGATGCTGAATCGCGCCTGAAATCCCGACTGCAATATAAAGATTAGGAGCAACAACTTTACCGGTTTGCCCAACCTGGTAGTCATTCGGCACATAGCCAGCGTCAACCGCCGCACGGGAAGCCCCAACTGCAGCGCCCAACTTATCAGCGATACTTTCAAGCATAGGAAAGTTGTCGCCGCTTTGCATACCACGACCGCCGGAAATAACAATATCCGCACTGGTCAACTCCGGACGTTCGGATTTGCTGATCTCGGCACCGATAAAGCTGGAAAGGCCGGCATCACCGGTTGCTGCAACAGCTTCTATTGAGGCACTTCCACCCTCGGCCGACACGCCTTCAAATGAGGTAATACGAATCGTAAGCATTTTAGTAGAGTCATTCGACTTTACTGTCGCCATCGCATTACCAGCGTAAATTGGCCGTATAAATGTATCCGCAGATTCAATACCACTGACATCAGAAATTTGTTGCACATCCAATAAAGCAGCAGCCCGAGGCAAAATGTTCTTACCATTGGTTGTTGCAGCGGCAAGTATATGACTATAATCACCAGCCAGAGACACAATTAAAGGTGCAACATTTTCTGCTACTGAATTGGCGTATTCCGCACTATCAGCTAACTTTACCTGACGCACACCACTAACCGTAGCGGCCTGTTGTGCCACCGCATCACAACCAGCGCCGACTATCAGCAAATCGACATCGCCACCTAGCTGAGCAGCCGCGGCTACAGTATTTAGAGTGGCCTCTTTAAGATTACTATTGTCGTGTTCAGCTATTACCAGAATAGACATCAGATCACCTTGGCTTCATTTTTGAGTTTATCGACTAATTCTTCTGCACTGGAAACTTTAATTCCTGCTTCTCGCGCCGGCGGCTCTACTACTTTCAGAACTTCGGTACGGGGCGAAACATCAACACCCAAATCAGCCGCAGAATATTTATCGACAGGCTTTTTCTTCGCTTTCATGATATTTGGCAAAGAAGCATAACGTGGTTCATTTAACCGAAGATCAACAGTTATTACTGCATTCGCCAGTGTTTGCACTGACTCAAGACCACCGTCAATTTCACGGGTTACTTTATAACCACCATTCTGGGCTTCAATATTCGAGCCGAAGGTTGCAACAGACCAACCTAACAGAGCTGCTAACATTTGCCCAGTCTGGTTATTATCACCATCGATCGCCTGTTTGCCCATCAGCACAATACCGGGACCTTCTTTGTCACAAAGAGCCTTGAGTACTTTGGCCACTGCCAATGGCTCCAGATCGGTGTCTGTTTCGACCAGAATACCGCGATCAGCACCCATGGCGAGACCGGTACGCAAAGTCTCCTGTGCCTGGGTTAGGCCTACACTGACAACAATTACTTCCTCTGCCTGACCGGATTCCTTGATTCTCAAGGCTTCCTCGACAGCAATTTCGCAAAATGGGTTCATAGCCATTTTGATATTAGCGAGTTCCACACCGGACTGATCCGATTTGACTCGCACTTTGACATTAGCGTCTATAACGCGCTTGACTGGCACAAGAATTTTCATGAGAGATGCTCTGGGCTCCTACGCCGTGGGGTCTGAATAATCGTAGAACGAGCGTCCGTGGAAAACAGGGACAATCGACTCTATCGGGCTGGGCTTTTTACAGTAGTTTTAGATGAATTTCAAAGGGAAATTTGTCTATGATGAAATTTCATTACATTCAATGGCGTAATTTTGTAGATTTGCGCCAATGAGGTGCTGAAAGAGACTCTGGCGCAACCGACAATATCCACGTCGCTGTACAGTCAGATTTATCGACCATATTGCATATTATTCGCTCAAATTTTCAACCTCACTGGTAATAAAGTCATGAGCGAAACCAAAACACGCAAACGCGGTGGTGGCCGCGAGTCCCGCAAGGCCAAGCGTGAAGCCCCAACGACTAAAATCAATGCCTACATAAAACGAGGTGTGCCGGTTTACGAAATGGCCTCGGAAGAGGTGTTGCAAATAGTCGAAGCCAATGCAGAAACCATACTGTCTGAGATCGGCATCGAATTTCACGACGATGAAGCCGCTTTGGCGCTTTTTAAGGCTCATGGTGCCGATGTACAGGGCACCCGGGTACGGTTTCCCAAAGGTATGTGCCGGGAAATTATTCAGAATAACGCACCTCGCGAGTTCACCCAATACGCTCGCAATCCTGCACGAAACGTTCAAATCGGTGGTAAAAATACCGTGCTGGTACCAGCCTATGGACCGCCTTTCATAAGAAATCTTGACGAGGGCAGACGTTACGCCACTATTGAAGATTTCCGTAATTTCTCAAAACTGGCGTATATGTCACCGGGACTACATCACAATGGTGGCACGTTGTGCGAGCCGGTCGATCTACCGGTTACCAAACGTCATCTGGATATGGTCTACAGCCATATTAAATATAGCGACAAAGCATTTATGGGCTCGGTGACCGCTCCCGAACGGGCACTTGATTCTGTCAATATGGCAAAACTGGTGTTTGGAGATGACTTTGTTGAAAACAACTGCGTACTCATTAATCTAATTAATGCCAATTCACCCATGGTGTTTGATTCGACCATGCTGGGTGCCGCCCGTGTTTATGCAGAACATAATCAGGCGACAGTGGTTTCACCCTTTATTCTTGCAGGTGCTATGTCACCGGTAACTGTGCTCGGTACCTGCGCACAAATTCTCGCCGAGGCTATGGCTGGCATTGCATTTGTACAACTCACCAGAGCCGGTGCACCGGTTGTTTTTGGCACCTTTGCAAGCTCTATCTCCATGCAATCCGGGGCACCAACATTTGGCACGCCTGAGCCTTCAATGGTTTTGTATATTTGTGCAGCACTTGCCCGTCGTCTGGGTGTACCGTTCCGCTCAGGTGGCGGTCTTTGTGGCTCTAAAACCTCTGATGCGCAGGCTGCATACGAGTCAGCCAACACCTTGCAGACAGCAGCAATGGCCGGCGTTAACTTCATGCTACATACGGCAGGATGGCTGGAAGGTGGACTGGTGATGGGCTATGAAAAATTCATTATGGATGCCGACCAGGCAAGCATGATTGAAATTTTTCTATCGGGTATTGATACGTCTGAGAATGGTCAAGCCATGGACGCCATACGTGAAGTTGGACCTGGCACCCACTTTCTTGGCTGCGCCCATACTCTGGCTAACTTTGAGACTGCTTTCTATCGTTCACCTATCGCTGACAACAATAGTTTTGAGCAATGGAGCAGCGAGGGATCCCTGGATGCAACCCAGCGAGCCAATGCTATCTGGAAGAAAAAGCTACAGGAGTATCAACCTCCTCAGTTGGACGAATCAATTGATGAAGCCTTGAATAGTTTTATGCAGCAACGCAAGGCTGCACTGCCCGATAGTCAATATTAGCAGCCTGTCTGCAAACTCATGCGAGATATCAAGCTTACTGTAATTCTCGGATAAACTTAATCGCCCGGACCTCACCAAGGTCCGCGGCGCTTTGAATCCAGTACAACCCGATACCCTCGTTTCCTTTTACACCGCGGCCCTCGAGATATTGCTTACCTAGATTAAACTGCGCCTTACGATGGCCTTTTTGTGCAGATAATTTGTACCAGTAAGCTGCTTCGGAATAATCCTGCACTACCCCCCACCCCGATTCGAGCATAAAGGCGACGCCATACTGGGCTTTGGCCATACCTTGTTCTGCCAAGGGTACCCATGTTGATACTGCGGTTTGATAATCCTGGGTAATGAATGCTTTCTGCCCCTGGTAGAATTCCTTTCTTTGCTTCAACGTACCCCTGCCCTCCGTGAGCTTTGCAGTGAGCTTGCCTTCGTCCTCGGTGATAACTCCGGGCAGTCGACTTTCGAACTCCGACAGATATCTATTAGCCGCCGTAACCTGCAATTTTTCCGCAGTACGTAACCAACGAAGTCCCAGCTGAGTATCCTTGGCGCCGCCATAACCCTCTACCAGATACTTGCCATACCGGAATGATGCGTTGGCATGTCCTTGCCGGGCTGCAATACTCGTCCAGAATCGCGCAGATGCCGGACTCGAATCCGCAGTTTGCCCAGACTCGTGATAGCGACCATACATATACTGGGCTGGAGCATAACCCTGAATTGCTGATTGATAAAAGAATTTTGCAGCTCGATCCATCTCGACTGGTACACCAAGCCCCTGATAATACAAAAGGCCGAGATTGAAAATGGCTATGTAATCACCGGCTTCGGCCCAATTGCTCCAGATCTGGCGAGATTCGGCATAATCTCCGCTTTGATAGGCCTCAACTGTAGCTTCACTACCAACTGCAGGATAACTACTGATTAAAAGCATAATCCAGATAGCAAAGACCGACTTTGCAATCCAGCGCGGGAGACGGCAGTAATTCAACTTAACAACCTGATTGCTGCTTTGCTTTATAAACTTCGGACAAGTTAGGATACTCTATAGAAAACATTGTGTTAAATAATATAGGCGTATTTGTCGGGAAGAACCAGGCCGGGGCTCTCCTTTCAAACGTATTTACAAGGCGTCGTTATCCGTTTCACCGGTACGTATGCGATAGATTTGTTCACAATCGTAGACAAATATTTTGCCATCACCAATTTTTTCGGTGCGGGCACCGCCTATGATCGCCTCAATAACTTGATCCACAATGCCTGCATCGACAACCACCTCCAACTTTACTTTTGGCACAAAATCGACCACATACTCAGCACCTCGATAAAGTTCAGTGTGCCCTTTCTGTCGACCAAAGCCTTTTACTTCGGATACTGTCATACCACGAACGCCGACATTAGCCAGGGCATCGCGCACATCGTCAAGCTTGAACGGCTTAATGATTGCTGTAACTAGTTTCATTGAATAGCTCCGTAAAATTGGATTGGAATTGCGCTAACAGAACAACTATGAGGGTAAAATTGGCGTTATATTATATACCGCGAGAGTCAATTATCGGACTATTCCTTTAAATCATGGTTATTTGTTCCAAAAAAACCCGAAATAACCAAAACCTTCTGATCACCTGCGTTCATTTAAAAATTCGGAAACCAAACAATGACTACTTTTCACGCTAGCCTTCCAATGTATGACCTGCCTGAAGCCCGTGAGCATACCGATCGATGGTGGCAAGTCTTCAGGTCGAAAATTGTCAGTGCCGGCATTCGGTTTTCTCCAGTTCAGCTTGATCACAATAACACCTATCAAAAAGCCTGGCGATCTGCAGATTGTTTATTTAGTCAGACCTGTGGCTACCCTTACATCAAACTTTTACAAAATCATGCCCAGTTAATAGCTACCCCCTGCTATTTAAATGAGGGGTGTGATGGCCCAAATTACAGTTCGTGGATAGTCACTCGAAATGACAGCAAGATTGAGAATTTCCCCCAAACCCGTGACTCTCAGGCAGTTGTTAATAGTCCCGACTCGCTTAGTGGTTATAAGGTGATTGAGATGATGCTGGATCAGGATGAAAGCCTTGAGACAGCCTACCGCGATATTATAGAAAGCGGCGGGCATAGACGAAGCATTGGGCTCCTGAAACAGGGGGTGGGTGACTTTGCTGCGATTGATTGCGTTACCTGGGCCTATTTGCAGACATTTGATTCAGAATATATAGATGGACTAAAGATAATTGATCAGGGCCCCTCCCTGCCCGGATTGCCTCTTATTACCGCCACATCGACCAGTCATATTGATACCGAATTAATGCGAGAAGTTCTACTAACGGCACATCAAGATAGCGCAATGATGCAACCAATGACAAAGCTCTTAATCAGTCACTATGAGTGGCTAGACAGAGACGCTTATCAGGTCATCCTGGACAAGCTACTTTAGTGCTATAGGTTTCCGCCTGTTCACGTGTTGTTCCCAGCTATGATTTCTGACGGAATTTGCTTCATTGGCAATCAAGAAAAAGTGGTGTAGCCTACCCAGCTTAAATTAAGAATCAAACTAGTTGACCAACTTCTGCTTAAACCTATTAAGACAGACTGATGAACGAACCGGGTACTAACGGTGAGAAAAATTTGTTATGAAAATTGCCACATCTGAAAACCGCCTGAACTTTTCATCAACATCGTCAGCACCAGAAGTAAAAGAACTGAATGGCTATTTCTCATTATTTATAGCTCATGATCGAATAATAATCAATCACAACCCGCCACTAACATCCTAACCAATAAACTATATATGGCTACTCGTAAAATTGAGGGAATATTGTTTGACAAGGATGGCACGTTGATCGATTTCAATGGCACCTGGTTACCAGCCTACAGAGAATCAGCACGCCGACTTGCCAGACGATGCCGGCAACCTGATCTTGAGGATCTGTTGCTGATTGAGGGCGGCTGGAATCCTACTGATGGCAACTGGCAAGCTGGTTCGTTACTGGCAAGCGGAAGCAATCGTGAAATTGTTGATTTTTGGTCACAGAGGTGTGGAAATATTACCTATAATGAAGTGGAGGAAATTGTTTTCCAGACATTTCATGAACACTCAAGCCGCGAATATCGAACGATCGCAAAAGCAGAACGAAGGATTGTCGAGCTGAAACAACAAGGCTACCAGATTGGTATGGCCACCATGGATGATGCTGTTACTGCACATTCAACAGTAAGTGCTTTAAATCTGGAAGAGTATTTCGACTTTGTTTGCGGTGCCGACAGCGGATACGGGGTAAAGCCTGACGCTGGCATGGTCATTGCATTTTGCCAGGCAGTTGATCTTAAAGCGGAACAGGTGATGATGGTTGGCGATAGCCCGCACGATCTCAATATGGGCAGAGCGGCTGGCGTCGGCCTGGTCGTGGGCGTTCTCAGCGGTGCTCACGACCGCGCGCATCTTGAGCCGCTGGCAGATCATATTTTAAATGACATTTCCGAGCTACAATCGATTTTATAATGAACCGACCAAAGCACATTATTCTGCTGTTATTACTCGGTTGGGCTTTTAGTCTACCTTCCTATGCTCAGGATCATCCTCAATGTGCGCAAATTAGATTTGGTAGTGTCGGCTGGCTGGATGCCGGAGCCAGCTCCGCTGTAGCGGGAGCATTGCTCAATGCACTCGGCTATACCACTGCTATTGAAAGATTATCAGTGCCTGTGATATTTGCCAGCATGAAAAACCGCAACCTGGATGTTTTCATGGAGATTATGGTACCGACTATGGGTGAGGCGCTGAAACCTTACATGGTGGATAATTCTGTCGAACTCGTCACGAAAAATTTGGCCGGTACAAAATATACGCTAGCCGCAAACACCTTTGCCAGTAAGATTGGCATAGAGGAGTTTGGCGATATAGCAGAACATGCGGATGCCCTGGGCAAAACACTCTACTCAACAGAACCCGGTAGTGATGGCAGTGTAATTGTGCAGCAAATGATCAACCAGAATTTATTCAACCTGGGAGACTTTTCTGTCATTCAATTGACGGAACAAGAACTATTGCATAGTGCACAAAACGCGGCTAACAATCAGCAGCCCATGATCATGCTGGCAATCGAACCTCATCCAATGAATATTATGTTTGAGTTAAAGTATCTTCGTGATGGAGATTCCGTGTTTGGTCCCAAATTTGGTGGAGCTGATGTTTATACTGGCGTTAGAACCGGCTTTTTGAATGATTGCCCCAACGCCGCAGTACTTATTTCACGCCTACAGTTTAGCCTTGCGATGATTAACCAAATAATGACAGCCATCCTGGAATTGAATGCGAAGCCTTTGGTGGCAGCGGCAGCCTGGCTTCATCAACACCCCGAAAAACTTGAAGAATGGCTTAGTGAAGTCAGCACATTTGACAGCAAACCGGGTCTGCCGGCGGTGCGATCATTTATAGGCCTACCTTGAAACAACACAGGCAAGCCTAATTTAATTTATTGAATACTGGAGACTTCAGCCGCCGATAAATTTTCTGTCCAGGCGTACTGAAAAAGAGTCAGGTAGCATTAACTTAACGGCGCTTTTTAATGCCAGGCTATTTCAGTCAATAACCCGGCTTACTGGATGATTAGCCTGAGTACGTGATGTTCTTGGACTAACGCCATAGTAAGATCGATAACGATAACTAAAATGACCCGCTGAATTAAAACCACAGGCGATTGCCACATCGATAACTGGCATCGATGATTGCTCCAGCAACCGTTTCGCCTCAGTTAGTCGAAGACCCAGGTAATATCTGGCTGGAGTGGTATTTAAGTGGCGTCTAAATAATCGTTCCAATTGTCGTTTGGAAACGCCGATCATGGATGAAAGTTCGGAAGGAGTCAGGGGTTGTTCAAGATTCGCTTCCATTAGCTCAATACATTCCAGTAGACCTGCATGCCGCACGCCGGTACGAGCTTCCACATTCATTCGCTGTGGATGGTTGCCATGTCGAATAGTAGGGTGAATCAACACGTCCGAGATAGACGCAGCCAATTCAAAACCTTGTTGCTTCTCAATCAAATAAAGCATCATATCCATTGAAGCGGTACCACCAGCACAGGTCAGCCGATGACGATCATGCTCGTATATTTCGTGAGAAGCTGGCAGTTCCGGGAACTCATTGGTAAAACCGGGCATATTTTCCCAATGGATCGTACAGCGTCGGTCTTTTAATACACCTGAACGAGCCATAAGGTGCGCGCCGGTATCAACCCCGCAGATAATCGCATCGCGCCGCGCCATCCGGTTTAACCAGTTGTTAAGGGTTTTATTCTTATAGGGTAACGGATCAAACGGCCCGAGAACCACAATAACCGGTAAATCCGGAGCTTCAGTTAGCGCACAGTCTACCTTTACCTGCATACCATTAGTCGGCTCCACAAAGCCTCCTTCTTCGCTAATAAGCACCCAGTTATACAGTGCCTTGCCGGATAACCGATTGGCTATACGAAGGGGTTCCAACGACGAAATAAATGCCATCATCGAGAAGGCATTAGTAAGAAAAAACCCAACAGTACATTGTGCTTCTCCATCAACTTTTCCGTAAAAAAACTCACTCATAAGGTTTTCGCAGATATTATTGTTGATCTGACTCCAAAATCTTTAGACGATTCCGGCTACCACCGCGCCAGATTTGGCGATTAGTTAGAATGATAGATATCCTTGAGTAAAATGCCAATAGTTGATTACAGTTATTTGATCAATATTGGAAAGATTTTACGTTGGATCTTGGTTTGCCTAACGCCCTATTCCCCTAAATGAACAATTAAAGGTTAGATATTGAGATCACACTCAGCTGCCTGCCGTAGTCCGCAAAGCCCTGCTGGCAACCATAACGGTAGCTAAAAAACCCATCAGGATCAGTGTAGGTATCAAACCCCAGGTTATCAATAAGTGATATTCCGGCTAAAAAGCATTGATCCTTGACTAACGCTGGTAGATCGAAAAATAACTTTTTATCTCGCTTCACCAGGAAGTACTCAATGGCTTGTGGGGAAATGCTACCAACTGACTCAACGAAATCATCTTTCACCTCATAACTCGGCTCCTGAATCGCAGGTCCGATCGCTGCGACGATATTTTTTCTTTCTGCACCGCGAATTAGCATTTGTTCCACGACGGCCGAAACCACACCATCACAGGCGCCTTTCCAACCTGCATGGGCGGCACCAACTACTCGATTGATTGCGTCGCAAAACAAAACTGGAACACAGTCAGCGGTTAGTATTGCAATGCCCGTGCCAGGGCTGGTAGAGACTAATCCATCGGCCTCAACGCTTGCGCCATTATCGAGGCTTTCGGCATCAACCACCCAATTGCCGTGTACCTGCCGAAGACCGACAAGTTGCGTTACCCCCATGTGTTGTTTGATTCTAGAACGGTTTTCAAATACCGAGGACTCATCATCTGCCGAGTAAGTGCTACAGTTTAAAGAAGCGTAAATACCCGTTGAAACGCCACCATTTCGGGAAAAAAATCCATGTTTAATACCCGCCTGTGAATCGATTAATCTGCTGGTAAACACGGGCAAATAACTTGCTGTGGGGACAGGAGCAATCATCTATACGTCAATCCGCGAAGTCCCTGGGTTAAAGCAAGTTGAACGGTTTGCAACGACGCCTGGGGTTGTAGTTCACTAATATTTAGCACCTTCAGACCCTCGTAGCCACAAGGATGAATGCAGTCAAATGGAGATTTATCCATATTCACATTGATACTTAGACCATGATAGGTTGAGCCGTTTTTAACCCGTATGCCCAATGCGGCGATTTTCTTGCCATCCACGTACACACCAGGCGCGCCAACGATACGCTCTCCCTGGATACTCATGCTGGCCAGCGCATTAATAATCACTTGTTCTACTTCGCAGACAAAATTTCGTACCCCACGTCTGGTTCTTTTCAGATCAATGAGTAGATAGGCGATCAGCTGGCCTGGACCATGGTAAGTAATCTGCCCCCCACGATCAGTATCCAGCACCGGAATTTGCAGAGGATTCTGCATTGGATCCACATGACAGCTAACACCCCGAGTAAATACCGGGAAATGTTGCAAAAACCAAATTTCATCGTTTGTTTCTGTGCCACGTTGTAGACAAAAATCACGCATGCTATGCCAACTTTCTAAATAGTCAACAACTCCCAGTTCGCGAATAACCACAGACATTAGAGCGCAACCAGAACTCGAGATTCACTACTTAAGTCCATATAAATTGCATCAATTTGCGGCTTACTGCTAGCAGTAAAAGATACGCTTATTGACATATATTTGCCCTTGCTACTTTGATTCGCCTTGCCACTTATAGACGCCGTTGAATCAAGATGTCGTTTCACAATATTTTCGACGATGCTCTGAAAATCTCCCGACTGAAGCCCCATTGCCTTGAGCGTAAACTCGCAAGGAAATTCGAGCAAGGTATCGGACGACTTATTCTGCATCAGTAAAACCAGAGCTTAATACTATCAATACTCCGACCGATGAATGATGCTTCTGCAACCTCGGTTCGGGCTAATAAATCATGTTCTCCGATCAATTCACCCTTAAAGTTCAAACGCAGTGATCCCACCTTTGAGCCCATATTAAGTGGTGCAAGCAAAGGACCTTGCAGGTTGAGGGAAACTTTCATTTCTTTAGCACTGCCTTTAGCCACCACGACATAAAGGGGAACTGCCAAACCGGCTTCCACACTAGCTGCCTGTCCTTTAAAAACTGTCGGATTTGCAATGGTTGTTTTCTCATCATAAAGCTCAAAACCTTCGTAAGCCGCAAAGCCATGCTTCAGTAATGCGTGCACTGCCTGGGCGCGATACGCCTTACTAGCAGTACCCATTACCGTTGAAATTAGACGTAGACCATCTCTTTTCGCAGAGCCCACCAGACAGTAACCGGCACTTTCCGTATGACCGGTTTTGATGCCATCAACACTATCATCACGCCACAGCAACAAGTTACGATTATCTTGTTTGATTTTGTTGTACTTAAATGACCGAATGGAGTAAATCTTGTATAACTCAGGGAAATCTCTGATCAATGCCCGGGACAATTCGGAGATATCTCTGGCAGTACTGTAATGATCAGCATCAGGCAATCCGGTGCTGTTGCGATATTGAGTATTGGTCAAACCCAATCGAGCCGCTGTTTTATTCATAAGCTCTGCAAAACCTTCTTCACTGCCGGCTATGTGTTCCGACAAGGCTACCGCTGCATCATTGCCTGACTGAACAATCAAGCCCTTTATTAGATCTTCAACTCCCACATTGCTGTTAACTTTTACAAACATGCGAGAACCGCCTGTCTTCCAGGCACGTTCGCTAATATGCACCTCATCAGTTAAAGCTAGATTACCGCGTTTTATCTCGTTAAATACAACGTAGGCTGTCATTAGCTTACTAATACTTGCTGGATCTACACGCATATCCGGCTGATGAGAAGCAATGACCCACCCACTATTCTGATCTTGCAAAATCCAGGATCTGGCATCCAGTTTTGGAGGAGGTATTTCTGAAACCAGGCTCTCAGGCACATCAACTGCAATGACCTGAATCGCAGCCGTTACCAGATAAAAACCAATCAACCATTTTGCATAGGAGAGCAGCATTCTAGCGAACACCTTCCGGTATTGCGCGAACAGGAGAACCAAGGAACTCTTCGATGGTAGAACCAATCAACTCCGCAGAGTTGCGATCAGGATAAGGGCCAATTTGAACACGATGATAAAGCCTGCCATCAATGTTGGCTTTCAAAATAGATACATTCGCATACCCACCATTAGCCAGGCGCCCCTGTAATCTACGAGCATTGGCTTCGCTGGCGAAGCTGCCCGCCTGCAGTATGAAAGGATGCGCGACCATTGATGTAACCTGCGCAAGCGTTGAGCTATCGTCTAGTGCCGTAACAACAGGCCCAGCTGTAATCGAGCCGGCATTATCAGCAAACAGAGTCTTTATGTGAACTTTAGCCGTACCATTTCCAACAATACCCAGTTTACGTGCCGCCATATAAGATAAATCAATAATTCGATTACGCAAGAACGGACCTCGGTCATTGACTCGAACGACGACTACTTTGCCATTCTGCAGGTTCTTTACCTGAACATAGCTGGGTAACGGCAAAACGGGATGAGCCGCGGTCATCGCATACATATCATAGGTGTCGCCATTAGAGGTCTGGTTGCCATGATACTTTCTGCCATACCAGGATGCGTAGCCAGTTTTTTCATATCCCCGGGCCTGTTTCATTGGGGTAAATTTTTGCCCCAATGCTTCATAAGATGAGTTTCCGTATCGGCTTAGCGGTTCATTTCGAGGCACTGCATTAGCAACTTTTTCCGGCTTCGGTCCTTTTTTAAGTAATGGCGGTCCATCATCCTGATAATACTTGCCGCTTTTTTGCACGATGCTACAGGAAGCCAGGATCACGCAAATTATTAACAGCAGGAAGATTCTGCAACTTTTTAGCGTTACAAAATTCATCATTCTAGTCCCGCGCGAATTTTCTGACTGAGTTCATGGGCCGCCATTGCATAGAGCTGGCTTCGATTATAAGTAGTGATCACAAAAAAATTGTGATAGCCCACGTGATATTCAAAGCCGTTAGTTACAGCCAATTTGAGCACACCGACCTTCCAGTCAGTCTGATGGTCAGCAATGTCCAGCCCTGCTTGTGCCAGTTGATTAATCTCAACGTTGGTTTTAAGTTTCTTTGTGTGTAACCCGTCCAGATATTTTCCTTGCCGTTTTTCCAGAGCGACTGAGACCGGTTGTCCTTTACGCCATTTGTGTTTAGCAAGATAGGCCGCAACACTGCCAATAGCATCTTCAAAGTCATCAACGAGATTGCGTGTTCCATCATTATTGAAATCAACTGCATAATGTCGATAACTGCTCGGCATAAACTGTGGAATGCCAATTGCGCCAGCATAAGAACCCTTTGTCGTTAAGGGGTCAAGATTATTTTCATTAACCAGGATCAGGTATTCCCTTAACTCCTTAGTAAAAAATTTGCTACGTCGAGGATATCCAACCGCAAGGGTATATAAGCTATCTAGCACACGATAATTACCTTTTACGGTGCCAAATCGGGTTTCTATGCCAATTATGGCTGCAATTACCTCAGCATCAACTCCGTACTTTAGTTCCGCGCTTTTAAGCGTCTTGGCATGGCTATGCATAAACTTAATGCCATTTTTCACAGTGGCGTCATTGATAAATAATCGCTGATATTTATGCCAGGGCAATCCTTCTGCGGGCCTTGTGATAGCATCAATAATCGATTGTTTGAACTTGGCGCTTCTTAACCAATTTTCTAGCAGTAACTTATCGAGACCTTCTTCCCTTGAGAGCTCATCAATCATAACCTCTAGTTTAGGGTGAGAACTAAGCTCCGCTGCCTGTAACAGGCTAACTGAAGGGATGGCCATCAAGCTAAGCAGCAATATTGCCTGAGAAAATATTTTGGTCATTTGAAATTTTTCATTTTGATTAAGGGAAATATTTATTAGGCCTGAGGCATATCAGGCCATAAGTTTCTTTCTAGTGTGAATGCTCATCATAATGCCGAACCCTGCCATCAGTGTCACCATAGAAGTACCTCCGTAACTAATTAGGGGTAATGGTACACCGACCACCGGTAATATCCCGGTTACCATGCCAATGTTTACGAAAACGTAAAAAAAGAACGTCAATGAAAGGCTGGCACATAACAAACGAGAAAAACTGTCAGGGGCATTAAATGCAATTATTAACCCGCGCCCCACAATAAACAGGTATAACATTAACAAAAGAACAGACCCCAGCAAACCAAATTCTTCTGCAAATACTGCGAAAATAAAATCAGTTGAACGCTCGGGTATAAATTCCAGTTGCGACTGACTCCCCCCGACCCAACCTTTACCATATAAACCGCCTGAACCCACCGCAATAGTTGATTGGATTGTATGGTAACCAGCTCCCAGCGGATCGGAATAGGGGTCGAAGAGGGTTGAAATTCTGCGTTGTTGATACTCATGCAAATTGAACCACATTACAGGCGCAGCAGCAAAGACCAACGCCAGGGTAAGACTGATGTATTGCCAGCGTAAACCAGCCAAAAAAACCACCAGCAAACCCGCCACGGAAATTAAAATCGCTGTACCTAGATCAGGCTGCAGGATGACTAGTACAGCAGGAGCTAAAGCGGCGACGGTAGCGACTAGTGTACCAATTAAACCCATGGGTAATGGATTTCGAGTCAGCACCCAGGCTACCATCATTGGCCCAGCTATTTTCATTATTTCTGCAGGTTGGAAGCGAAAAAAGCCCAGATCCAACCACCTCTGTGCACCTTTCCCAACATTACCAATAATTAACACCAACGCAAGAATGACAATCCCGCTCAGGTACAGATGTGGCGCCCAACGTCGCAGGGATTCCGGTCGCACCAGCGTTAAACCAAACATAACGATCAGTGCAACAAATAATCGCATTCCCTGGCGATAAATTAAGTCAATATTTCCACCGCCAGCACTATAGAGAATCATCAAACTCAGCCCTGACAAAGCTAAAATCGCACCCAGCAGAGGTACATCAACATGGCTGCGCCTAGCCGAATGCATTTGTTTTACCGGTGGCTTTCTTCGCTCGTCGAAGGCGTTCGATCAGGTAGTAATCCATAACCTTCTTGGCCATGGGAGCGGCGGTTCGACTACCCCCACCGCCGTTTTCAACTATAACTGCAATTGCTATAAGCGGATTCTTAAGTGGTGCGAAGGCTATAAAAAGCGAATGATCACGAAATTTTTCAGCTATTTTATCCTCTTCATACTCAGCATCCTGAGCAATACCAATTACCTGGGCCGTGCCTGTTTTGCCGGCAAAACGATAGGATGATTTGGCCCCCAGTTTTCGGGCTGTTCCACGCGGACCATGAATCACTGCTTCCATACCAGCAATGGCAATGTCATAGTAATCCTGTGATTCCAACTCAACATGAAATGATTTTGCACCCTCAACCGGTTCGATGAAACGGGTCTGGGGATCTTCTCTCGAATGGAGTAGCCGGGGCTCTATATAGAGTCCACGATTAGCCAGTGTTGCTGTAGCCGTAGCCAGTTGCAATGGAGTCACCAACATAAATCCCTGACCAATGCCGGTAATAACGGTTTCACCCGGATACCACGGCTCATTTCGAGCCCGTCGTTTCCATTCCGGGGATGGCACCAGGCCGGTGGGTTCCTGTCCCATATCAATTCCGGTCTTACGTCCAAAACCAAACTTTACCAACGTATCGTGAATTTTTTGAATACCAATTTTTCTGGCCAGCTTGTAATAATAAACATCACAGGACTGCATTAATGAAGATTCCATATCGACGTAACCATGTCCTTCTTTCTTCCAGTCTCGGTAACGGTGTCGACTATTAGGCAAAGAAAACCAACCAAAACAACGTATTTTCTCTTTTGGGTCAACACCCTCCTCTAGACCTGCCAACCCAATAAAGCCTTTTATAGTTGAGCCAGGAGCATATCGACCATGTAGTGCGCGATTCAGTAACGGCCGAGAATCATTTTCATTCAGTTGTTTGAAGCTCTTTGTATCAATTCCATTTACAAACTTATTTGCGTTGAATGATGGCGTGCTAACAAATGCCAAAATGCCACCTGTGGCGGGCTCTATGGCTACAATCGACCCCTTATACCCAGCCAGCACATTGGCTGCTACTTCCTGAAGTCGCACATCAAGATTCAGATGCAGATTAATACCCGCACTGGCGGGGTCTTTACTGAGTATTCTAACCACTCTGCCGTGGGCATTGGTCTCGGCTCGTTCGAAGCCTCCTCTGCCTAATAATTCTTTCTCATATTGTGCTTCAATGCCTAGCTTGCCTATGTAGTCCGTACCCTTATATAAACTGGCATCAACTTTCTTTAAGTCGTTAGGGCTTATGCGGCCGACATAGCCTAGTACATGAGCCGTCAATTCCCCATACGGATAGTGCCGTTGTAACTGAGCTTTGAGTTCTACACCCTGAAAACGATACCGATGCACGGCGAATCTTGACGCTTCCTCGTAACTCAACCCAACTCTTAGATTTCGTCTTTCAAACCCGGGTCTTTGTTTTAATGTTCGACGGAATAATTTAATGTCACGTGGGGTAAGCTCAACAATTCGGCTTACTTCGTCAATCATTGACTGCATCTCCGGCACCTGATCGGGCACTACCTGCAGGGTATAAACTGGAAAATTTTCCGCCAAAACTTCCCCATTGCGATCAAAAATTAAACCGCGTACTGGAGAGACTGGTATCAGATCTATCCGGTTATTAGTTGATAAGGTTTCAAAATGCTCGTTGTTGATTACCTGTAGGTAATACAATCGACCAAACAACAAGAACATCATCCCCAAAACAGCAATAAACGTGACCAGAATTCTGGTCTGAATCAAGCGCGCTTCCTGCTGTGTATTCTTTAATCGTTCTCTTACCATTAGCGCATATAGCCCCTGCGACGCGCTGTACCATTGAGAATAAATACCACAACTGGCCACATCAACATACTTGACAATGGCGCCAACCAGCGACTAGTTGAGAGTGGGGATTGGCCCAGAAAATGCTGAACCAATGCAATGACTGCAGTATCAATGGTGACGAGCACGGCAACGCCGATACACTGTTGCCATACCGGATACACCCGCAGTCGGAGTGATATTTTATTGGCGAAAAATGCACATACTGTCTTGGATAACATATTCTTACCAAGCACTGCATAATCCACTACATCCATAAGCAATCCACTAATCCAGCCAAGCCCGGCGCCCCTGCGTTCCGGCTCCCAGAAACACCAGTAGATTACAACCAGGGCCACCCAGTCGGGTTGAAAATACCCCCACATCCACCCCAGCGGGAAGATATTCAAACCAACTGCACAAATAATGCTGGTCACAACAATCCAGACCGGACGATAATTGTTATTGCCCAGTAACATCACTAGCCTCGGCATTTGTTTCAGTCTGTGCGGCGGGCTGTGGCTCTACTATTGGTAAATCTCCAGGCCAGACCAAAAGCACCTCACGAGAATGATTAAGTCTAGCTACTGGGGCCGCTATAACACTAAGGAACGGCTCATTCACATCTACCGCGACTTCGGTAACTCTGGCCACGGGATACCCATAAGGAAATCTACCCCCCATACCGGATGTGATCAATAGGTCATCTTTACGGATGTCGGTGTTGCGTTCGAGATACGGCACCAAAATACGATTGTGCTGTCCGCCACCGAAAATTACTGCGCGCAAGCCATTTCGCGCCACCATCACCGGCACAGATTGGCCAGGATCGGTAACCAGAGATACGGAGCTTTTAAAGTATGATGGCCTGATAACCTGGCCGACCACACCATAAACATCCAGCACAGGTTGCCCCTCGTATACTTTTTCGGCCAACCCTTTATTTATAGTTATTTGCTGGGTAAAAGGTTCAAGACTGACACTTTCAAGTTCCGCCATCATCACGGCATCCAGACCATTTCTAGATGCCGACAGCAATTGTCTTAGCCGTCCATTTTCTGCGACCAAACCAGTTAGTTTTTGCAGTCTGAGTTTAAGAATCTGATTTTCTTCGTAGGTAGTTTCGAAAGCTAGTTGCAATTCCGGTTCAGATATTGCACGACTGGAAATCCAGCCTGAAAAACGCCCAGGCACCAACACCAGTTCCTGAACCGGTTGCACTAGCAAGCCGAGAAGAGCCCTTACTGGTGCCAGAGTTTTTGTGTAGGCATCGACGTTAATTATAACAATGCATACAAAAACCAGGCTAAGAAATCTAAAGTTTGCTCCTGATTGAGGCACGGGTCGATTCAGCAGCTAGGGGTAGAGTTTAAAACCAAGTGGATTGAATAGCAGTTTTTAGCTTATTCGTGGGCAAAAATATCGCCCAGCATATTCATTTCATCTAGAGCACGCCCACAACCCCGAGCTACGCAGGTCAATGGATCATCTGCAACCACCACTGGTAGCGCGGTATCTTGCATCAAACGTCTGTCCATATCCCGCAAAAGAGCCCCACCGCCGGCTATGACCATCCCGCGTTCACCAATATCTGCACTAAGTTCTGGCGGCGTATTCTCCAGAGCCTCCCTGATGGCATGTAAAATCTGATCAAGAGCATCGCTTATGGCATCATAAATCTCTTCACTGGTTACAACTAGACTTCGCGACATTCCTTCAGCAATGTCCCGGCCTTTAATCTCCATCTCACTATGCTCAGATTCCGACCAGGCGGTTCCAATCTGTTTCTTGACTCGCTCCGCAGTAGATTCTCCAATTAAAACTCCATGTCTTCTACGAACATAATTGATGATTGCTTCATCAAAAGTGTCGCCCGCCACCCGTAATGAGTGAGAATAAACCATGCCACCCAAAGATATGACGCCAACCTCTGTGGTGCCACCGCCAATGTCCACCACCATAGACCCTGTCGGTTCGCCTACCGGCAAATTAGCTCCTATAGCCACGGCCATAGGCTCTTCAATGAGATACACTTCCCTGGCACCAGCACCTATGGCAGACTCTCGTATGGCACGCCTTTCCACCTGCGTTGATCCACAGGGCACACAAATAATAATTCTTGGACTGGAGAAAAAGCGATTTTCCTGTACTTTACGAATAAAAAACTTCAGCATTACCTCGGTGACAGTAAAGTCGGCAATAACACCATCTTTCATTGGTCGAATGGCCTGGATGCTACCCGGCGTACGTCCCAGCATTTGTTTGGCGTCCGCGCCTACAGCCAGAACGGTCTTGGTTCCGCCGCCCATATTATGCCGGATAGCTACTACAGACGGTTCATTCAGGATGATGCCGCGGTCGCGAACATAGACTAGAGTATTGGCCGTACCGAGGTCGATAGCGAGGTCATTTGAGAACAGGCCGAGCAGACGTTTTAGAAACATGGGATGGGGAAATTCCGAGGGAAACGCAAACGCGCTAATTTAACAACCAAGAGCTGTCGGATCAACCATAGAAAACTGGAAAAAACCACTGATTACAGTTGTTCGACAATAGCAAAACTGGTTTAGAGAACCCTGTTTGAGCGCAAACCACAGGCTTGCTTCTAGATTTGATTCAATTAGAACCCCTAATTATGCAAGAAACATGACAAAAGATTGGCTAAAATACGCACTCTTCTGCAATCACTACGCAAAACCTACATGAGAATTTCAAATCAGGATATCTTTCACATTGCTAAACTCGCCAGGCTTAAGATCAGCGAACAAGAAGCTGATGGCTATGCCAGTAGTCTGACAGAGATTATCAGCCTGGTTTCAGAAATGAAGGAGATCGACACACAGGATATCGAACCGATGGCCCATCCTCAAGATGTTTCGCTGAGGTTGCGCGATGATTGTGTGACCGAAGTCGATCAGCGCAGCGAATTTCAGCAAGTTGCGCCACAGACAGAATCAGGATTATACCTGGTTCCAAAAGTTCTCGAATAACAACTTAACCTATCTCTTTACCTAAATGCTACACCATCACAGCGTGGCCGAGTTGTCACGATTACTCGCTGACAAGAAATGTTCCTCAGTGGAGCTTTGTCAATTTTTTCTCGACCGCATAGAAACCCATTCCGAACTGAATGCATTTATCACTCTCGATTCCGAAAATGCCCTGAATTCTGCCGCTAAAGCCGATCAAGAGCGAGCAGACACGGTTAATAACGGACTGCTTCATGGCATACCAATGGCACATAAGGACATCTTTTGTACCAAAGGGGTTAAAACCAGTTGCGGTTCGAAAATTCTGGATAACTTTATCTCACCCTATAACGCCACAGTTGTCGATAAACTTCGGCAATCTGGCATGGTTATGCTGGGCAAGACCAATATGGACGAATTTGCCATGGGTTCATCCAACGAAACCTCCTGGTATGGAAATGTTCATAACCCCTGGGACACGACCTGTGTACCGGGTGGGAGCTCAGGCGGTTCTGCCAGTGCCGTGGCTGCTCGTCTGGTTCCAATCGCAACCGGCACCGATACAGGTGGATCTATACGTCAACCCGCAGCGTTTTGTGGTTTGACGGGCTTGAAACCCAGTTATGGCACGGTATCTCGCTATGGCATGATCGCATTCGCCTCCTCTCTGGACCAGGCAGGTCCTATCGCACAGACAGCCGAAGATGCAGCCATAATGTTTGATGCGATGAAGGGGTTTGACGAAAGAGATTCCACTTCGCTACAACAGGCACAGCCGAGTGTTAGCACAGGACTGAATCAGTCATTGCAAGGTCTCAAAATTGGCCTGCCTAAGGTGTTTTTCGATTCCGGTGTGGATTCAAGCGTTGCCAGCGCTATTGAGTCTTCCATAGAACAGCTACAGGCTCTGGGTGCGACCACTGTAGAAGTCGATTTACCCAATAGCCCGGCAGGCATCCCCTGCTATTATGTTATTGCTCCGGCGGAAGCATCTTCCAATCTGTCTCGATTCGATGGTGTTCGATACGGACATCGGAGCGAGAATGCTAATGATCTGACGGAGTTATACGAATTGAGTCGATCTGAAGGCTTCGGCGATGAAGTAAAGCGCCGTATTATGATCGGAACCTATGCGCTGTCTTCAGGTTACTATGATGCCTACTACATTAAGGCCCAACGAATTCGCCGCCTGATTTCTAATGACTTTGATCGTGCGTTCGAAAAATGTGACGTCATATTAGGTCCTACCACGCCTACCACAGCATTTAAAATTGGTGAGAAAACCGACGACCCGGTATCTATGTACCTAAACGATATATTCACAAATACCGTCAATCTTGCCGGATTGCCTGGCTTGTCTCTGCCGGTGGGATTTGATACAGCAGGATTACCTATCGGTATGCAATTGATAGGCCGATATCTGGATGAGGGCCGGCTTTTAAACATTGGCCATCAGTATCAACAGGTCAGCGACTGGCATCGTAAGTTACCCGAGGGTTATTCAGCATGATCTGGGAAACAGTGATCGGACTCGAAGTGCATGTTCAGTTAAAAACCTCGAGCAAAATTTTCTCCGGTAGCTCTACAGCCTTCGGTGCAGCGCCCAACACCCAGGCCAGCGCTGTTGATATTGCCTTGCCCGGGGTACTACCGGTAATGAATCGCGAGGCGGCTCGCATGGCGGTTAAATTTGGCGCAGCTATCGGAGCCAAAATTAATCAACATTCGGTTTTTGCGCGTAAAAATTATTTTTACCCAGATCTGCCCAAAGGTTATCAGATCAGTCAATTCGAGATACCCATAGTCGGCGAAGGCGCCATGACTATCAACGTGGATGGCCAGGAAAAAACTATCGGCATTACCCGTGCCCATCTGGAAGAAGATGCAGGTAAATCTTTGCATGAGGACTTTCAGGGTATGAGTGGTATCGATTTAAATCGAGCCGGTACACCGTTATTGGAAATCGTCTCGGACCCTGATTTGCGATCACCCGCCGAGGCGGTTGCCTACCTCAAAAAACTTCATACCCTAGTTAAATACCTCGAGATTTGCGACGGTAATATGCAAGAGGGTTCTTTCAGGTGTGACGCCAATGTATCTGTTCGTCAGGTTGGCGCAGAAAAACTGGGCACCCGAGCCGAGTTGAAGAACATCAACTCGTTTCGTTTTGTGGAACGGGGTATCCAGTTTGAAGTTGAGAGACAAATTGAGTTGATCGAAGATGGCGGCAGCGTCGTGCAGGAAACTCGCCTGTATGATCCCGACCGTGATGAGACTCGTTCAATGCGTGGTAAAGAAGAAGCCCACGATTATCGATACTTCCCCGACCCTGACTTGCCACCACTCGTTCTGGAAGATGCATTCATTGAGAAAGTCCGCCAGTCACTGCCTGAGTTACCATGGCAAAAACATGCCAGGTTTATGGAGCAATATCAACTTAATGATCTGGACGCTGATTTATTAACCGCACAAAAAGACCTGGCCGATTACTTTGAAGGCGTGTGCAGCTCAACTAAAGCCCCACCGAAAATTGCCGCAAACTGGATTGGTGGTGATTTCGCCTCAAAAATAAATCGTGATGGCGTATCTTTGGAGAACGTGCCTATTAGTTCAGCGGCTTTGGGGCAACTCCTGGATAGAATTGAAGATGCTACGATCTCAGGCAAGATTGCCAAGGAAGTGTTTCAAGAAATGTGGGAAAGTAGCGAGAGTGCCGATGCAATTATCGATAAGAAGGGTCTACGACAAATCAGTGATAGTGGAGCAATAGAGGCCATTGTCGACGAAGCCCTGATCGAATTTAGTGGTCAAGTTGAACAGTATCGACATGGAAATCACAAGATTATGGGTTTTCTTGTCGGCCAGATCATGAAAAAAACCCAGGGTAAGGCCAACCCCGGGCAGGTTAATCAGGCTCTCAAAAAGAAGTTGGAAACCTAATCTATGGACCCTGAACCCGAACCTACACGCTTTCAGCCCAGGCGCTTGCCACTCAAGCGATCGCCATCTCTGCTAAACGATCGGGGCATGATATGCAAGCCATAGGCCTTCCAGAATTATTTCTTTTTCTGGCAGTAATGCTGGTACTTTCTGCATTCTTTTCAGCGTCAGAGACTGCAATGATGTCCTTAAACCGATATCGTCTAATGCATCTAGCGGAATCTGGGCATCGTGCAGCAAAACTTGCTTTGAAATTACTGTCAGAAACTGATCGGCTATTGGGCACCATACTTCTAGGTAATAATCTGGTCAATAATGCGGCTGCCGCTGTTGCAGCGGTAATTGCGCTTAGACTGGGTGGAGAATTTGCCATTGCAATCGCAACTGGCATTATTACATTGATTATTCTGGTGTTCGCCGAGATTCCTCCCAAAACAGTTGCAGCATTACATCCAGAAGCCATCGCGTTCCGCGTTGTTTACCCATTGTTGGTCATCCAGAAAATTGCTCACCCTCTGGTAGTGTTGGTTAACACTATGGGCGGTTTTTTACCAAAACTATTCGGCTTTAAACTTACTCATAGAGATGATGCGCTTCGACCAGAGGAATTACATACTTTAGTTAGGCAATCTAAGCAGCTTATACCGGAAAGCCATTCGGAGATGTTGCTAAGGATCCTGGAGCTTGAAAAAATCAAAGTAGAGGATGTAATGGTTGCACGCAGCAACATAGAAGCCATCAATCTGGATGATGACTGGGACGATATTCTTGAGGAACTAGCAACCAGCCACCATACCCGCTTGCCAATATATCGCGGCACCCTGGATAATATTATTGGCGAGGTGCACATTCGAGACGTATTGCACCAGTGGCAGGAGGAAGAGCTGACTCGAGACGATTTTCTGGAAATTATTCAGGAGCCTTTATTTATTCCACAGGGCACTCGATTAACTGAACAGCTGCTATTGTTAAAGGAAAAGCGTAGGCAAAACGCGTTGGTAGTTGACGAATTCGGTGATATTCGTGGACTGGTTACTCTTGATGAGGTTCTGGAGGAGATTGTCGGTGAATTTACCCGCAATGTCCCTGGCGTAGATGAAGACGTTCACATTGAGGAGGATGGTAGTTATCTTATCGATTCACAGGTGAATATACGCGACTTGAATCGCAAAATGGGTTGGCAGTTGCCAACTGATGGTCCAAAAACACTCAATGGCCTTATCTTGGAACTTTTAGAAGATGTTCCTACCGCAGGCACTACATTAAAAATTTCTAATCTAACCTTCGAAACTGTTAAAACTCACGGCGCGTCTACAGACATAATTCGAGTTAGAAAATTATCCGAACCATGTATCAGCTCAGATTAATCTAACTCTCACTAGACGCTGTCTAATGCCTATTTTCGCTAACATCGATCAAAATCACCGAGTTCCATTGAAACCAGTCCAGATACTGTAAAAACTTCCCTCGTATCCAACCTTGTTCCCGTAATGCTTACCCGTACTGTATAAGTGAAAACAGTCCCGGCAGGATTACTTGAAACGAAAGTTGGTCTAGAAGTATCCAGTTCAACCAGCAATACAGACTGTGATGTGGATACTACAGTCGCCCCCGCTAAAACTACTGGAAGAGAAATAGCGTGAGTTCTGCTTCCGATAGCAGGTGCCCCAGGTGTTGGTGAGGTATAAGACACCGTATAGCGGGTGAAGTTTATTGCTTTGTTCGGCGTTGTCGCTGGACCGGTATCTGTAATGCTTATGGCAATAGTACCAGTTTCGGTAGTTATTCCATCTTCTAGCACTACAACAGCACTTCCATTTATGGCAACAATTCCGGTTGCATCTTCGGATGCCAGTACATTACCACTGCCATCAAACGAATCAAAAGTGAAGCCAGTTGGCAAGGTCACACTACAAACGTTGAGATGCGTATCGGCACTCAGATTTGTCGAGGTCAATACAGCAGTAATAATTAAACCTGTAGAGCCTGCATTTACGCCAATCGACCCTGTACCGCCGGAGGTTCCACCCCCATTACTACTGCATGCGCTAAATAAAAAAGTGGCGCAGAATGCAATAATCAATCCTCTCATCGGTAGCTCCGGAAGCGTTTCTAACTGTTGACTTTAAATAAATGGACAAAATATGTCCGGCAATTGTCGTATTATAGGCAAATTGCTCACTTTAACAACATTTTGAGTACATTTTTAAAACGTCTTTATGGCCTGAACTGAGAAATTTTCTGAATATGAATAAACACTTATTAATAGTACTTAACAAATTAGGTCAGTTAAAATGCCTATATACCGCTACCATTCCACGTAAATTCGAATAACAACTGTCAACGAGTGCTCACCAGAGGTAATACGCAGTCTGTGAAAATCCGAATTTGGCTTTTTTTCTGCCTAATCTTATGCGCTTCGATGTCAGTCATCCACGCTAAAGAGATATCAATCAGTTTTAGTTCTAAAAAACTAGGCGCTCTACCTGAACGCACCAGTGAGACAGAATTCACCTGCGCAGACACAGTTTACGTGTTAATAGACACCAAAATGCTGCAAACAGGTGTCGTTCCAGTCGAAATACAGTGGATCGGACCAACCCGAAAACGTCACGAGCTTACTCGATTCGAAATTTTTGCTGATCAACCAGATACATTAATTTGGGCATGGATGCGTTTGCACCCACCTTCTGGAACAAAATTAACCAGAGCTTTTGATCCGTCCTATGGTATGCGTGACTTTATAGGAAAATGGGTTGTTAAAATTCTTTTCCATGACAGATTGGTAGGTACCGGGGGCTTCGACGTTTTGTGCTAGAAAATTACTGGTATAAATATCAGGAAACTGATCGTCGTTCTGCAAACGCCTGGTTTAATGTACCGGCATCCATATATTCAAGTTCACCACCGACTGGAACCCCACGAGCCAGTCTCGATATTTTCATCTCTCCATCCAGAAACAACGACGCGATATAATCAGCCGTAGCTTCCCCCTCAACTGTCAGGTTAGTCGCCAGAACAAGCTCGCCAATCGGATAATTCCTGGTAACTTCTAATAGCTTCGAGATGGCAATATTTTCTGGTCCCATTCCGTCCAATGGGGCGAGATGCCCCATTAGAACAAGATAGAGCCCACGATAGGCCCCGGCCTGCTCAATTGACTCAAGATCTGCGGGTGTCTCAACAATACAGAGCAAGTTTTGCTCTCGCCCAGGGTGGGAACAAATATTGCATAGTTCAGTCTCGCTAAAATTATTACAGCGAATGCAATGACTGACCAGATTCAATGCCTGTGACAAACTATCCAGAATTTGTTTAGCGCCCTCTCTATCTCGCTCCAAAAGATGAAAAGCCATTCTCTGGGCTGTTTTTGGCCCGACTCCAGGCAATCGCTTCAGGGCGTCTCTTAAGAGTTCAACGGCGCTTTTCATTATTTATAGAACCAAAATGTGGGCCAAATTCGCAATGACAGATTTTCTAGAAAGGTAGGTTCATGCCGGGTATATTAAGTCCTCCAGTCAATCCGCCCATTTTTTCCTGAACTGTCTTTTCAACCCGTTGCACGGCGTCGTTTATAGCGGCCGCCACTAGATCTTCCAGCACGTCCTTATCATCCGCCATCAATGCCTGGTCGATAACAACCGACTTAACATCATGCCGACAGGTCATGATAACAGTAACCATACCAGCACCAGAATTCCCCTCCACGTCAATAGAGGCAAGTTCTTCCTGAGCGCTTTTCAACTTTTCCTGCATCTCTTGCGCCTGCTTCATTATATTTCCTAAACCGCCTTTCATGCTTAAACACCTCTTTGGGTTGCGGGTTCTATTGAATCGGGCACAACTTCAGCGCCATATTCTCTTATAAAATTATTTACCACTGGGTCATTGATCATGCCCTCCAGTGCTTCGGATTTTTCCGCCTTAAGACGCTTCTCTCGTTGTTGAGCCGGAGTCACAATAGTGCTAATGTCTTTACAAGGCTCCACTAACAACTTGATCGGTTGTCCGCAAAATGTTTCCAGTTCACCTTGCAGGTTCTTAAGTCGTGTCGGACTGTTCAAATACCCTATATTCTGATCAAGTTGCAATATCAACACGCCATCTTGCATGGAACCAAATGCCAGGTTCATAGACAGTTCTCTGGCTATCCCCATCAATCCGGAATTTTCCACAAAACGACCCCAACTAGATGAATCAGTTATTTTACCGCCGGCTTGCTGCACTGGAACAGTTTCTTCGGGTTGAGAAACTACTGGATCAAAATTCTCCGGCGCAGCAGACTTCTCTTCGATCTGAGGCTCCTGCACGGAATCGACCTTTGTCTGGTTGACAGCACTTTTCGTCGCTGGTCCACTAGTTGGCGATATGGTCTTTTTTGCTAACATATTTGGCGTTGAACCAAACCCTGCTTTGCCTGACTTTGCTGGTTCAAAAGCCAGCATACGTAAAAACACCATTTCAAAACCGCGCGCAGCATCCGAAACTATTGATAAATCTTTTTTTCCTAACATAGCGATCTGATAATAAAGCTGGACCATCTCAGCGCTAATATCGGTTGCCAACTGCTCAGACTGGGACCAGTTGGCACCTCTTTCTTGCATTACCTGCGGCACCTGCTGGATCAACGCGATTTCATGCAATAACAAAATCACTTCGTCTAAAGCGCTGGCAAAATCGATATTTCTTTCACGCATGACCTCTATAACGGCAAATAATGCCGTCCCATCTGAAGTAGCAATGGCTTCAATTAATCCTGCAATATAATCGCTATCAATCATCCCGAGCATGCTTCTAACAGCATCGCCTTCGACCCGGGATCCGGAAAATGCAATAGACTGGTCTAACAGGCTTAGGCCATCCCGCATACTGCCGCGTGCAGAGCGCGCCAACAGGTTTAGTGCATCCATCTCATATTCAATACTCTCTGCGTCAAGAATGGATCCCATTTGAGCTGCAATCTCATTAACCTGCAATGCACGAAGATTGAACTGCAGACATCTTGAAAGAATGGTTGGTGGCAGCTTTTGAGGATCTGTAGTCGCTAGCAAAAACTTCACGTGGGGCGGCGGTTCTTCGAGGGTTTTCAATAACGCATTGAAGCTATGCCCTGATAGCATGTGAACTTCGTCTATTAGATAAACCTTATAACGCCCCATAGTAGGAGCGTACTGAACGTTATCTAGAAGTTCGCGGGTATCGTCAACTCGGGTTCGGGACGCCGCGTCAACTTCAAGCAAGTCAACAAAACGCCCCTGTTCTACACTTTGACAACTGCTGCACTCACCACATGGGGTAGAACTAACTCCCTGCTCGCAATTTAGCGCCTTGGCTAGCAAGCGGGCTAAGGTTGTCTTACCTACACCCCTGGTCCCGGTAAAAAGGAAAGCATGATGGACACGATCCTGATCTAGAGCATACGATAATGCGGTTACCACATGCTCCTGACCTTTTACATCAGCAAATCGGCCGGGGCGCCATTTGCGAGCCAGAGCTTGATATGTCATAGGAAGATTCGGTTCTGCAATTCGGGAGTATAAATATATCAATGAAAGGTGGCGGATCCAACCAGCCTTTACCGAGCACTCGGCTGGGCTGCTGCGGCTGCTTCCTTCCGGATCTGACCGGGTTCACAACCTGCCGCCACCTGGGAGGCTGGTCTTCACCGCCATATTCTTCAATCTTACTGATGTGTTGCCGAAAATACGGCTTTATTACCTCTGGAACGGCATGATCTAATAACTTTCCTGGATAAAAATTGTCGGGTAATGTCTCATCGGAATAAACCACTGCCTGTGATTAACCCAACCAAGTCATTAGCCGCTCCCTGAGCAGAAATCCAAGCTTTCAAGCTGGGCGGTATATTATACTTTTACTCTTATTCTGCGCCACCCCTGGATGCAATTAATTATTCATACAACACAAAGCTTGCTCTTAAAGAGGAACTGCACCAATCTCTCTGGATACTAGCTCGATTTGTACTGTAAGATTAAATTAAGAGCAGAAATTTTTCTGATTGACACAAGCTTATTCGTAGAGAGGGACTAGGCTTGGCTCCTGTTCAGCTCTCTGCGCGCGCTTTGCGCGTTCCGATTCGCTCCTAGTGAATCTGGTCGAACCCTGTTTGTTTGATTATCGAGGGCTCGAATCCTTTCGCGGGTGGTTATCCTAGCATTCTACGCTCGCTTTTGCGGCGAACTGAAAATGGCGGTGCAAGTGATCCTTAAATCAAAACATTCTCTGTTTTTCAAATTGTTTATCTTATTGATTTAAATACTGTTTGATTATGGTAGACCGTCTGTCGGGGTTCCCCTTCCTACCGTCGCACCCCTATTTGCAAAGGTCGGTACGGCTTCCCTGCGGGAAGTAAGTACCTGCGGTGGCGCCATGAAAGTCATTGCCAGCATCGAAGATCCTGTCGT
>JBLHGU010000008.1:0-56358 GCA_047615875.1 Parasphingorhabdus sp. | reverse complement strand
CATTTAAAAATCCGCTATAAAACGGATATAGATAACAGTAGCGAACTGTTCCAGATGCCCGTATATAAGTCAGAGATGCTTGCAGATATAGATGCAACCAGCGATCGTTTTCGTTTTTCTGCAGCAGTGGCAGCATTTGGTGAGCAATTGCGTGGCGGAATTTGGCAGAAAGATTTTGATTTTGACAGTATCTTGCAGTTGGCTCGTACATCAAGAGGTGATGATCCTTTTGGGTATCGAGGTGAATTTCTTGGCTTGGTCAATCTGGCAAAATCTCTTTCAAGCTCACTACATGCATCAAACTAGAAAGAAACTATGGTCCACTAGCAATCGGCTTGTCTAATAAATAGATGAAACGTATGCTGTGTTGATGTCGCTTAAGGAATCTACTGATGAGGATCTTTTGCTGCGCTACGCCGGAGGCGAAGCCGCAGCATTTGATCTTTTGTATAAGCGCTACAATGGCCTATTGTTTCGATTTGTGCTGCGACACTGTTCAGATTCCTCAGTGGTGGAAGAGCTTTACCAGGATATTTGGGTAAAGCTAATCAACAGCAAAGATCGATATGAAGTAAAAGCCAAATTCAGTACTTATCTATTTCACATCGCGCGCAATCGCATAACTGACCATTTTCGCCAACAAGGCCATCGCAAGATATTAACTAGCCTGGACTTCGATTCTGAAAACATACCAGCCAAAGCCCGAACTTTGCCCGCTGCACAGCCAGATGGTCAAGCCATTGTGAAAAGCGAAATCAAGCAGCTAGTATCATTAGTTGAGCAGTTGCCTGAGGTGCAGAGAGAAGCATTCTTGTTGCGAGAAGAAGCCGGCATGAGTGTAGAGGAAATAGCCGAGGTTACTGGTGTCGCCCGAGAGACCGCCAAGAGTCGGCTACGTTACGCAGTGCAGTCATTACGGAGCCAGCTGCAATGACACGTCAAAATAAAGATCGTTTTGAATTTGAAGATGACTGGATCTCCAGGCAATACCAACGTCAGTCCAGTCAAATGCCATCAGAAGATCTGGATAACGCGATACTTGCCAGGGCAGTACAGGCAGTCGAAAAGCCACGCAAAGGTGTTACACCATTCGGCGGTAGATGGCGAGTTCCCGCTGCTCTGGCTGCAACCGTAATTATGGCGGTAACGTTAGTTCCAGAACTGTATAAGCAATCAACGCCCATGGCAGAGTTTGATCTTGATAGCACGATACGACTACAGGAGCCGGCCCCAATGGCTGCTTCCCCATCCGCTGCCAGTGATCAGGCGGAAGCTGAGCAAGTTGGTAATTTGAGGGAAGCGGTATCTGTTGAAAGCAGCCTGGAAGAATCTAGTGTTGAAAGAAAATTATCAGATCAGAATGTTCTCCAGAAAACTCAGCTAACCTCTCCAGTTGCATCGGCCAAATTGGCTGAACCAGTATTCGAATCAAGCCCGGCTACTCTTAGCTTCTATCCCACAGCACCGAAGATGAAAAAAGAACGCGTACCGCAATCGATAACCGCTTTGAAAAAGAAAGTGCCTGTGGCGACAGAATTACCGAGTTCAGTCTCTGCGCGTAAACGAATAAAAACGGACGAAGAAATAACCCTGGTTTGGTATGAGGAAATTAAGCGCCTGATAGAAGTCAGAAAATTTGCAGAAGCCAACCGTCAGCTGTTGTTGCTAAAGAAAGTAAACCCAGATTATCAGTTACCGAAGGATCTACTAAAAATTCTGAATGAAGGGCTAATAATGGCACCGAAGCAGTAATTTATTTCTGGATTTGCCCTTTACCCGGTACCCCAATAATAAACTCCGTTAGTCCCGAAGGTTAGAAGAAATCCAATACATTAATAGCAACGAAGCATGTATTCGATCATCCTTTTCACCACCTTCCTTCAGTGCTTCAAGCCGCCGGCCCCAGGCTACATTCAACGACAAGTTTTGTTTGTAGCGCAATTAAAACCGATGCCCACAGAGCTAAGTGTGTAGTCTTCTGGCTCATTTGGCAGCAAGTCGACAATGTTGACCCTGCCATAGTCGTAGAAGACAAAAAAGTCTAGTGGTTGTTGTAGTAACTTTAGGGGCTTAGTCTTGAAGAGTAATTCCAGGTTGGCTTGTGTGTCTTCATCGCCAACCCGGCTGTATTTTTCATAACCCCTGACTGTGTTATGACCACCAATGCCTATCTGTTCACTGGGTAACAGATTGCCATCAGACCATTGGCCGGTTACACCCTGATTAACGCTGAAGGCGCTATTTATAAGGGTATTACGGCTTAGCTGCACTCTGGCATAGCTATAGCCAGTGTTGGCGCCCGCGCGTTGCGCATTATAGGCGGCATTCTGGTCTTCGCTAGCAGTGCTTTGAAAATGCTGACATTGAGGTCAGTCTGGACCCGGTTATCTGGGCGCTGCATCTGGTAGGCCAGACTCCATTGTTCAACGGTGGTGTCGTTATCGAGCACCGTATCACCGCCAAACAGCAAATCGTTATTGGGAGTTTTCTCTTTGTAGCCGATCTCGACGTTCTGTCTCAAACTGCTTAGCAAAATGCCAGGGTAGAAAGAGTTGATGGGCCATTAGGGGATATACTCTTGAACTGTGAATTCTGACTCATCCTGATCTCAGACATGCAGCTAGAGTGAAAGCGTTAATTGCTTTTTTATATGATAATTTTCTGGGGTATAAGTCAATGTTAAAAGCTGATGTATAGATACTTGAGATTTCGGTTTTGACTATTCCACACCTCTTTATAGTTGTACTGATCAACATGTTATGGGGCTCCATGTTTATAGTCGCAACAATAGGTTTGCGTGAGTTTCCTCCGATATTGTTTACCAGTATTCGATTTCTTATTCTGACACTAATGCTGTCTTTTTACATACGTGTTCCACGTGAGTACATTTGCCCATTGCTGAAAATAGGTGCACTCACAGGGGTTGGTATGTACTTAACTCTGTATCTTTCTCTGGCATTGGCAGAAAATACATCCTCTGTCGCTATTATCAGCAAGCTGGAGGTGCCTTTTGCCATATTGCTTGGGGCCGTACTTCTAAAAGAAAAAATCGGCGTTAGGCGTATTGTCGGGGTGATGATTGCTATGACCGGGGCCTTGCTTATTGGATTCGACCCTGCGGCTTTTGATGATTTGCCCGCTTTATTCTGGATGACCATATCCAGCGCTTTCTCCGCTTATGCGGCAATTAAGGTCAGAGAGCTTGGCAATATATCGCCTTTAACAATCACTGCCTGGGTTTCTGCGGTTGGCGGGCCAGTGCTAGTAGCCGTCTCGTTCCTGTTTGAATTTGAAGACTGGAACAGGGTTGGTCAGGCCGGAGTGGTTGGCTGGTCGGCACTTCTTTATACCGCCATCGTGGGTTCTATTATTGCTAACTCAGCTATGTATTTTTTAATACAGCGTTATCCGGTTAGCCAGGTAGCACCTTTTCTGTTGTTATCCCCGGTATTTGCAGTAATAGGTGGCGTGCTGTTTCTTGAAGATCAGCTTACAACAGCGCTAATTGCTGGCGGCTTACTAGTGTTAGCGGGAGTGGGGTGGATAACGAAAGTCAACACTCGATAGTTTCTATGTGCGGGCAGCTTGTTTGCGCGCTCTAAATTTAATCGTAGACTTGCCAAATCAGCCATTTTATAGCCGTGATCTCTTAATGCAAAAGACCTGATTTTAAATTATATTGGTTGTTGTCTTAATTGTGTTCAACAATTAAGAACGCCGTCCGGCCTGGTTAGACCTAAACGAATTATTAAGGAGAATGTTATGCGCTACACTTTAATTACAATCGCAATGTTGGCCTACAGCTCACTGGTCTGGTCCGCTGATCTCACGGTAACTAGTAGCGCCTTTAGTGATGGCCAGACTATTCCGAAAATATATTCCTGTGATGGTGATGATACTTTGCCACCACTGGAAATTTCCCATGTTCCGGATGGTGCGAAAAGCCTGGCAATTATTATGGACGACCCTGATGCTCCTGGTGACACATGGGTGCATTGGAATTGTTTAACAGACCAGCAAATGCGACTAGCTTGAGTGAGGGCGCTGCGGGCAAATCGAAACAACTAGCTGATGGCGGCATGCAGGGTTATAACAGTTGGAAGAAACGCAAATTTGGTGGTCCTTGTCCACCTAGTGGTGTGCACCGGTACTTTTTCAAAGTATACGCACTGGATCAAATGCTGAGAGTGAAAAGTTACGGTAAGCGGTCGCTAGAGAAGGCCATGAAAGGACATATTCTGGGCGAAGCACAGCTTATGGGTACTTATCCATAAGCTGCTTAGTTTTTCGGCCGTAAAATGAAATGGCAAACCGCAAGGGCTGATATTGCTCCTATAAGTTGAGCAATAATGAACCCGCTTACATGTTCAGGTGAAATGCCGGAAAACGTGTTAGTGAAGCTTCGGGCAACAGTTACAGCAGGGTTTGCGAAGGATGTTGAAGCGGTAAACCAGTAGGCTGCAGTAATATATAAACCAACCGCCATAGCAACGGCTTCCTGTTTTGCCCGTAACGTCGCAAGAATGGTGAACACTAACCCAAAGGTTGCCACCCATTCAGAAATCCACTGGGCAGAGCCGGTACGCAATTTCTCGGATGTTTGTAGAAGATCCAGATCGAACATGGCGTGAGCTATCATTGCACCAGCTAGTCCTCCAGTGATCTGACAGGCGAAATAGATTAAGGAGTTTTTTGCTGAAATATCCTTTTTAATCGCAAAAACTAACGTTACTGCTGGATTGAAATGAGCCCCAGAAATAGGCCCGAGCATAGTGATTAATATAACTAATATCGCACCGGTAGGGATGGTATTACCAAGCAATGCAATAGCCACATTTCCACCCGACAGATTCTCCGCCATGATGCCAGATCCAATTACAGTGGCAAGTAGGAAGGCGGTGCCGATAAACTCTGCGAAATAGCGTTGGCCAGATGAATACATGCTGCGATAATCCTGTGTTAATGATTGTCGGAATATTTTCAAGGCTGTATAAAATACCACAGAAACTGCGGTATTTTATACTCATAGCTACTATTGTTAAGTAAGGTGAATCGTTAATATCAAGAGCTGAAAACCCAACACAGAAGAGTTCGGTCTTGCCTGTATACTCTTATAAAAAATTAGCAGTTCAGATCAAATATATGTGACATTCTGATGCTACCTTACACCCACGGAAAATCGAAATAATATAGCCCATTTAAATCGATTCGATCAAGCTGTCAACTATATTGAGAATCACAGGGGAGAAATTTCGTATCGCTCGGGTGGCGACTAAGGCTAGTTGTTTGCCTTAACATTTCATGCGTATTTTTCAGGCACTTACCGATGTGTCTTATAGGGGATATTTGCGTGAAAGGTGGATTGAGATGGCAGAAATTCGACTGAAATATCGGAGTTTAGGGATCGAATTATAAGTGAGGAAACAGGCCCGCTGATCAATCATCAAAACGAGCCACATATTCTTTATGGCCTATGTGCGAATCTGGATTCAGCTAGTGGAGAATTCTGTTATGTAATCGGCTATCAAGTTGAGCTTGAATCTGTTCAGTCAGATTCCTTTGCGACACATACTATCCTAGCTGGACAGTATGCTGTATTAAAGCTGAGGGAAGAATGTCGGATGGTGGGTTTGTGCAGGCTATACAGTCTACCTGGAGAAAGATTTACGCAGAATGGTTTGCCAGTAACGGTGAGTAGCAACCGGATGAACGACCAGAGTTCGAACGTTATGATGAAAGGTGGTTTGCTGGCGATATGGGTGGTTGTGAGAAATGCATTCTCATTAAGCCTTTATAGAGGTAGATATCTTGACTCCGACCCTGAGCAGGGTCGGAGGAGAGCTTTAGACTGATCGGACTATATTGCTAGATTAACCGGCAGCTGCAAGAGCTTGGTCGATGTCTTCAATAATATCTTCAACATTCTCGATACCAATAGATAGTCTGACCAAATCGGTGCTAACACCGGATGATGCCAGTTCTTCAGAATTAAGTTGTCGATGGGTAGTTGATGCAGGATGACAGGCTAATGATTTGGCATCGCCAATATTCACCAATCGAGTAATTAATTGCAGTGCATCTATAAAGCGAGCACCAGCTTCCGCACCACCTTTAATACCAAAGCTCATTACGCCTGAAGCACGGCCACCCATATATTTATTCAATAGGGCTTTATGCGGGCTATCGTCTAAACCAGCATAACGAACCCATTCAACACTGGGATGGGCTTGCATATGTTTGGCGACGGTTAGCGTATTCTCACAAATGCGATCCATTCGTAATGGCAATGTCTCCAGACCCTGCAAGGCTAAAAAGGTGTTCATCGGAGCCATGGAAGCACCCATGTTTCTCAGTGGAACAACACGGGCCCTGATAATGTAAGGCGGAAGTCCAGTCTCTGTGAATACGACACCGTGGTAGGACGCATCGGGTTCGTTCAGTCGGTTGAAACGCTCTTTGTTGGCAACCCAGTCGAAATTATTAGAGTCAACAATCATGCCACCAATAATGGTGCCATGGCCACCAATGTACTTGGTTAGCGAGTGCACAACGATGTCGCAGCCGTGCTCAAATGGACGACACAAATAGGGCGTGGCAACGGTGTTGTCAACAATGACCGGGATGCCATGGGCATGAGCAATTTCAGATATTCTTTCTAGATCTGCTACGTTGCCTGCAGGATTGCCAATTGATTCACAAAATACGGCTTTGGTTTTTGAGTCGAAGTGGCTTGCCAGTTCGTCAAGATTGCCCGGGTCGGCAAAACGTGCCTCTATACCCATCTGTGGAAAGGTGTGCGCAAACAGGTTGTAGGTGCCACCGTATAGTGTAGACATGGCAACGAAGTTATCACCCGCTTCGGTGATGGTCAGGATCGAGTAGGTCGTAGCCGCTTGCCCGGAAGCCAGAGCTAAGGCTGCCGCACCACCTTCCATGTCATTGATGCGTTGCTCAAGAACATCGTTGGTGGGGTTCATTATACGAGAATAGATATTGCCTAGAACTTTCAGATCAAAGAGATCTGCACCGTGTTGGGTGTCATCAAAGGCGAAGGCCGTGGTCTGGTAAATTGGCACAGCGACGGCGTTAGTTGTGGGGTCTGGCTTGTAGCCTGAATGGATTGCTTTTGTTTCTATTTTCATTTACGTATCCTTAAGGTGGCAGATAATACAGATAACAGGATCTGTGGGTGGATCAAAATAGCCTTAGTAACCTTTGTACCAGGTTTTTGTAGGTGACAGTGTACGACTGGATTGCTTTGATCGCAAATGCTGAACAAGCATCTTTGAGCTATACGGCTATGTTAGAAAAATCCGCCAATTGCTCGATGTACAAAATCAGGTTGTACCATACTATGGTTAATTTTTTAGACAAAGCAGGATATAGTAGCGGAATTACTATCGCTTAACCTGTTCAGGAGTAGTCTTTTGCCCGTATTTTCGTTAACCAAACCGATTCGTTACCTCGCGCTATTTTTTGGTATTTTATGGACACTACCTGCACTAGCCCATCATCCCCTCCAGGGTGTGTCATTGACCACTTTTAGCCATGGGCTATTTTCTGGTATTGGTCATCCAATAATCGGCTTTGATCATTTGTTTTTTGTTTTGTTGGCAGGCCTGATCGCTTTCTTTAGTCGTCGGTCTTTCTTTGCGCCATTGGGTTATGTTGCTGCTATGTTGACAGGTTGTATCCTGTCGTTATCCGCCGGGACATTACCCCTGGTTGAGTTAATGATTTCTTTGTCCTTAGTGTTTATGGGAGCTATCGTTCTTTCTGGAAAAGGTGTTAAGAGTTATATTTCAGCTTTTTTGCTGGTGTTTTTCGGCTTGTTCCATGGTGCCGCATTTGCTGTAGCTTTAGTTGGTAACGAGGCAGGCGCGTCAGCTTCGGTTTTAGCAGGATATTTGTTAGGACTGGGTCTAACGCAGTATCTTCTAGCCGTTTTTGTGGTAATTCTGGCGAGAGTTTTCTGGCATAACCTAAGTTCCTCAGCAGTTCAACCACGTCTAGCTGGCGCAATGGTATTCGGGGTTGGCGCGTTTACTATTTTGGAACAAATGGAAGGCCCAATGATTACATTCGTTTCGCGACTTCTTCAAGCATAACTTCCGTTGCGCCACCACCAATAGATTGTACGCGCGCATCTCTTACCATTCTTTCAATGGAACTGTCACGAATATAGCCAAAGCCGCCATGAAATTGCTGGCAATCGTACATCACACGATTGACCAGTTCGCCGCAGTAGGCTTTGACCATGGATACTTCCTTTACACATTCGATTCCCTGGCTATCCAGCCAGGCAGAGTGCAGCAGTAACTGCCGTCCTGCTTCAACTTCACCCAGGCGCTGGGCAAGGCGTTGCCTAATAGCCTGTTTATCCCACAGGGTGGCACCAAAAGCCTTTCTGTTACGAACATAATCCAACGTTAGTTCAATAGCTTTGCTAGCTTCTCCAATGGCCTGGCTACCCAGTACAAGGCGTTCATTTTGAAAATTCTTCATGATTGAGTAAAACCCCTGGCCTGGGTCTCCCAACACATTTTCTTCGGGTACGAAACAGTCATCAAAAACCAGTTCTGCGGTATCTGATGAATGCCAGCCCATCTTGTCTATGGCCCGACCAACGTTAAACCCCGGCATATCCTTCTCCACAATAAACATGGATATTGACTGAGAACGAGGAGCCTCAGGGTGGGTTTTGGCGGCAACAAAGTAGACATCGCCATAAACGCCATTGGTGATGAACATCTTGTTGCCGTTTAGAAGCCAGCCACCGGAGACTGGTTTGGCATGGGTTCTAAGGCCAGATACATCAGAGCCTGCGTCAGGTTCGGTAACGGCTACGGCGGTAACCAGGTCACCATTGATTATAGGGGGCATATATTTAGCTAATTGAGTTTCATTACCGGCATTGGCCAGATGGGGAGAGGCCATATCAGTATGCACAAGGATGGTGATAGCAAAACCGCCGAAACTCGATCGGCCTAGTTCTTCGGCCAATACCATGGTGGCCAAAGTATCCAGCTCTGAGCCGCCATATTGAGCTGGATAACGGATACCCAAAAAACCCAGTTCACCCATTTTTTGTATCACTCCACGGGGGGTAAAGCCATCCTGCTCCCAGGCAGTTGCCTGTTCGGTTACTTCCCGTTCCACAAACCGGCGTAGTTGCTCGCGCAAAATTTGATGTTCTTCTGAAAAATATATGCCTGGATTCATGTTAGTTTTCTGATTTCGATTTTTATGAGGGTTATAGAAATGTGAACAAGCGCCTGAGCTGATTACAAATTCTATAGATGCGACACCTTATTACCTATTTGATCATAGTCTGAAAATAATTTTCAAACCACACCTCAAACCGATGTGGCTAGCTGTTTGATGTGAGAAAATAGTTTTTTTAAACGGAAGCCCCAATGGCAGTGCATACTCAAATTCGCCGATTCTCTACTACGGAAGAAGTGGTCGAAGAGCTAACCCCCGGCTATCCGGTGTATTGCTTGCGTCCAGCAGAATTGCAACGTCAGGCAAAGTTGTTTCTGAACTCATTCCCAGGCCGGGTGATGTATGCGGTGAAGTGTAATCCTCATCTGGCGGTTCTACAGGAATTGTATGAGGCGGGAATTCGACATTTTGACACGGCCTCGTTGGCGGAGATTGCCTTAATTCGAGAGCATTTTCCCCAGGCAGATTGCTACTTTATGCACCCGGTGAAGGCTCGTGCCGCCATCATGACTGCCCATGAAGTGTATAACGTTGATCACTTTGTGCTGGATCATGAGAGTGAGTTGGATAAGATTATTGCTACTACCGGCGGAAGCGATGGTAAGGTTGTGCTAGTGAGAATAACTACCCCGGTACACGATTCCCAATACCAGCTTTCTGACAAGTTTGGGGTCAGTGCGGAAGATGCCCCGGCTTTATTGCGTAAAGTGTATGACGCAAATTTTCAGACGGGTCTGGCTTTTCATGTGGGTTCGCAGTGCCGCAGCCCCAAGGCCTTTACGGATGGTATTAATACCGCCCTCGAGGTTATAGAAGCGTCTAATGTGCCGATACATTATCTGGATGTTGGTGGCGGTTTTCCAGCACAGTATCTGGATGATCAACCACCAGAGCTGTCGGAATATTTTAATGCCATAGATGAAGCATTTAGCGATAACAGGTTGCGTAAGGATTGTGTGTTGTTATGTGAGCCGGGTCGAGCTCTGGTAGCGAGTGGTTGCACTCTACTAACTCAGATCCAATTGCGTAAAGGTAACAAGCTTTATATCAATGATGGTATTTACCAGAGTCTGTCCGAAACAATTACTGGCAAGATGAAGCTACCTACTCGATTGATCAATCCAACACGTCAGATTTGTAATGAGTTAACTGAATTTACGATATTCGGGCCTACATGTGATAATTTGGATGTGCTGCCAGAACCATTTCTATTGCCCAGTGATGCTGATGAGGGTGACTGGATAGAGATTGGTCAAACTGGTGCTTATACCAATTCAGCGGCCACACGATTTAATGGCTTTTATCCGGAAACATTTGTATCCGTTGATGCACCGCCCTTGTTACCGGTTTAGCAATCCACTAGTTTATTTCGATTCTATGAGAACTTCAGATATTCTGGCGCTGAAACCAAAGGTTCTGAACCAGCATGACCGAAAATTCTATGTAGATCAGGGTTATCTGATAATGCCGCAATTGGTTGATGAAAAACAACTCATAGCTCTGCATCAGATAATTGCAGAAATAGTAGACAAATCTCGCAGCGTATCCAGCTCTAGCAATAGAATGGATCTGGAAAAAGGTCACTGTTTCGAGAGTCCTAAACTTCGTCGCGTGACCTATGCCGATGATGAATATGAAGAACTTTGGGTGCTTTGTTCTAACTCTGTCATTACCGATGTTGCAGAAGACCTGCTCGGGCCCAACGTGCGGTTTCGAGATTTAATGTTGAATTTCAAATGGGCAGATGGCGGTGCGGAAGTTAAGTGGCATCAGGATTTTGCGTTTTATCCGCACACCCATACTGGAACGTTACAGTTCCTGCTATTCCTGGATGATGTGTCGTCAGAGCAGGGACCATTACAAATAATACCCGTAAGCCATAAGGGCGAGGTATTTAGACATTATGATGAGCAACAGAACTGGACTGGTGCCATAGCGTCAGAGCTTCTGAAAGAATGTGGATTGCAGATCGCAGTTGAAGTCGTTGGAGCTGCCGGTACGGTTTCTGTTCACCATAGTTGTACCATCCATGGTTCCAGTCAGAACATGAGCAACCGTGGTCGACCGGCGCTGGTATTGACCTATAGTGCGGCTGATGCGGTGGCCTATACTGCGCCGCCCTATCCGGGTTCTCATTATGGCGAGATCGTTCGCGGTAAGGAGCCAGGCTTTGCCCACCATGAAGAATTATATGTGCCACTGCCACCTGATTGGTCCGATGGATATACCTCGATCTATACCCATCAGGAAGATTAGAAAACTGCCCAACCTTGAGAACCCAAATGATTGATTCACCTATCTCAGCAACCGTAGATTTTGACCAGGACGGAATTCAGCACGGATTCCTAAAATTACCCCATTCCCATGATGATTCAGGCTGGGGATCGATGATGATTCCGATCACAGTAGCAAAGAATGGTAGGGGACCGACCGCACTGTTTACCGGTGCCAATCATGGTGATGAATACGAAGGTCCTGTAGCGTTATGGGATTTGGCCCAGAGTTTGAAATTGGCGGATATTTCCGGTCGGATTATTATTGTGCCGGGTATGAATTATCCAGCATTTCGGGCAGGCAAAAGAACCTCGCCAATTGATGCCGGCAATATGAACCGCGTATTTCCTGGTAATCCTACGGGGACACTAACTGAGAAGATTGCCGATTATTTTCAACGCCACCTTTTACCACTGGCTGATTACGTTCTGGATATGCATTCCGGTGGCAAGACCATGGAGTTTTTGCCTTTTTGTTGTGCCCATGTATTACCTGATAAACAACAGGAGGCTAGGTGTATTGCAGCCATGCAGGCATTTAACGCACCACATTCTATGATGTTATTAGAATTAGACGCTGGCAGCATGTATGACACTGCGGCTGAGAAGATGGGCAAAGTATTTATAAGTACCGAGCTTGGTGGTGGCGGGAGCACAACTGCTCATACCGTGGGTGTGGCTAAAAAAGGTGTTCGAAATTTTCTGAAACATGCCGGTATTCAACAAGGAGAGTTGGAGGTCGGCGATACATTAAGCCTGGATATGCCGGATCAAAGTTGTTTTGTTTTCAGTGAATCAATTGGCCTGCTGGAACACTGTGTTGATCTTGGTAGTTATGTAAAAGCTGGTGACTTGATAGGGCGTGTTCACGATGTTAATCGCACTGGAGTGCCTCCCACAGACTATCATTCGAATATTGACGGTGTTCTAACGGGTAGACATTTTCCAGGGCATATTGCCATGGGTGATTTTTTTGCTGTTGTTGCAGTTCCAGTTTAGTCGATTGTAAGGAGTAGAGTATGTCCCTAAATCAAACCGGGGTAGTTAGCTTTAACCATATCGATGTGGGAGCCAGCTACGATAATGGTCCTGGCAAACATCGTATTGGTTTACTAGCGCTCTCGAATGATTATGTAATGGAGCGTGACTTCATTAATATGCGACCGTCAGATGACGTGGTTTTTTACACCAGTCGACTGCCCAATACACCGGATTGTACAGTGGAGACGTTGAAAGTTATGGCACCGCATATTTCAACCTCTACTTCGTTATTGATTCCAGAAGGCCGACTCGACGTGGTGGCATATGGCTGTACTTCTGGTACGGCAGTGCTAGGTTATGACGAGATAGAGGCGCGCATCCAAACTGCGCGTCCGGGAATCTCCTGTACTACCCCATTAACTGCTTCCGTTGAAGCGCTGGATAAATTTTGGGCTAAAAAAATAGCTGTGTTGACCCCTTATGTTGACGACGTAAATGCGGAAATCGCTCGTTATCTACGAGAAGCCGGTAAGGAAATTGTTTATTTCAATAGTTTTAATATTGCGGAAAATGAGTTGATGGCGAAGTTGTCTCCGCAAAGTATATTTGACGCGGCTATAGCGTCTGACCACTCAGATGCCGATGCGTTATTTATATCTTGTACCGCGATTCGCGCCTGCGATGTAGTAGAACGAATTGAACAAAAGCTGGGTAAACCTGTGGTAACCGCAGTACAGGCTATTTTCTGGCGATCGCTTAGATTATCAGGCTACAGCAACCCTGTGCCTGGTTATGGACGATTAATGCGTGATGAATTTGTTGTCTAATCGAATCGCAGCTCTGTAACCAAATACTTTCTCAAAAATTTTAAAACACCGGTTATACCCGGTTGTAAAAATAACTGGATACTAACAATGAGTTATACCAAACCATTTTCTAAAGAGGAGTTTGCATCGCGTGTGCAGACAGTAAAACAACGCATGGAGTTAGCCGGGTTTGATCTGCTAATTTGTCAGGATCCAGCCAGTATGGGGTGGCTCACCGGTTTTGACGGCTGGTCGTTCTATACGCCGCAGGCAGTTCTTGTACACTTAAACGAAGACTGTCCAGTCTGGTTCGGTCGCGCCCAGGATGCCAAGTCTGCGCATATAACTACGGATTTGCCGGCACACAATATTGTGCCATTCTCTGAGCCGTTAGTTCATCATCCGGAAAAGCATCCCTTCGATGAACTATGCGAGTTAGTAATTGCCAGGGGATGGTCTACTGATAACATCGGTGTTGAACTGGATGCACACTACTACACAGCCAGGGCGCATCAACATATTGTTGCCGGGCTACCCAATGCGACTATTCGTGACAATCATGAAATAGTTAACTGGGCCAAGCTGGTAAAGTCTGAAGCAGAGCTTCAGTATATGCGTGAAGCAGGAAAAATTGTCACACTGGTTATGGATGCAGCGATGCAACGGTTACGACCTGGCGTACGTCAATTCGAGGTTATCGCAGATGTCTATCACACGCAGATAACAGGCTATGACAAAAAGTTCGGTGATTATACTAGTCTGTGCCCGCTTATTCAGGTTGGTGAAGGCACCAGCACACCGCATCTAACCTGGACTGAAGAACCGTTGCCAGATAATGGCCTGGTCGTGATGGAGATTGCAGCGGCGAGAAGACACTATCAGGTTCCGCTGACTCGCACGGCGCATATCGGCCAGCCACCTACCAAAGTAACTGATCTGGCAAAGGTTATTATTGAGGGCGGAGACCTCGCGCTCGAAGCTGCAAAACCGGGGATAACATGTGAAGAAGTTGAAGCCATCTGGCAGAATAACCTAAAAAAGCATGGCTACAGTAAAGATAGTCGCGTTGGTTACTCTATCGGTCTTAACTATCCGCCAGACTGGGGTGAGCGGACGGCCAGCCTACGGCCTGGCGACAAGACCGTTTTGCAGGCTGGTATGTGCTTTCATTTTCAATCTGGCATGTGGCTGGATGATTTTGGTGCGGCAGTATCTGAACCCTTTGTTGTTACAAAGTCCGGTGGTGAACGCTTAAGTGACGTACGCCGAGAACTCATTGTTATCGAGTAAATTTATGTCCAACCAAAAACAGTACAACAGCTTTGCCTCGGATAATGTTTCCTGCGCTTGCCCGGAGGTGATGGATGCTGTAGTCGCCGCTAACCAGGGCATTGCGATGTCCTATATGGAAGATCGTCATTCCAATAAGCTGGATTCCCTGTTCTCAAACCTGTTCGAGACTGAAGTAAGCGTTTTTCCTGTAGTCAGTGGTACCGCGGCTAATGCTTTGGCCCTGGCTTCTATCACACCCACCTATGGCAAAGTTTTTTGTCATGAGATGTCGCATATCAATACCGACGAATGTGCTGCACCGGAATTTTATAGTGGTGGTGCAAAATTGATACCCATGACAGGTAACGCCGGTAAGATCACTGCTGAGGGGCTTGCGGGACTAATTCGTGGCCGAGGAAATGTACATGCCGCTCAGCCTGCTACGGTCAGCTTGACTCAGTCTTGCGAGACAGGAGGGGTTTATCAGTTGGAAGAAATTCAAGGGATTACTCAAGTTGCTCACGATAATGGCTTGAATGTACACATGGACGGCGCAAGATTCGCCAATGGACTGGTTTCTCTGGGCGTATCCGCTGCAGAAATGACCTGGAAGTCTGGTATTGATGTGATGTCGTTTGGTGGCACCAAGAATGGTTGTCTGGCGGCCGAAGCGGTGATTTTTTTCAAACCTGAGTTGGCCCACTCCTTTCCATTCATGCATAAGCGGGCAGGGCACTTAATTTCAAAGATGCGTTTCATATCTGCCCAACTGGAGGCCTATGTCTCGAATAACGTTTGGCTTAGAAATGCTCGTCACGCCAACGCCATGGCCGCAAGGTTAAGCAGTGGATTTGCTGGCATTAACGGTGTTGATCTGCCGTTTCCTGTTCAATCCAATGAGATTTTCGCCAATATGCCACGCTATGCCATTGAACGCTTGAACGAAGCCGGGTTTAAAGTAACAGAAGGAGAACTGGATGAAACGGCACCACCGCGGTTTGTTACTGCGTGGAATACACAAGAAGACGAAGTAGGCCAATTATTAACAGCAGTTAAGAAGGCAATGGCATAGAGCATTGATTCCGATTCCTTAAACTTAAAATGTGAAAATAAGATGACAGCCCCATTTAGCAAAGCCGAGTATCAGGTAAGACTCACTAAAGTTCGCGTAAGTATGCAACAGCAACAACTGGATGCCATGTTGGTGGCGGACCCGGCCAATATGAACTGGTTAACAGGATTCGATGCCTGGTCTTTCTATGTTCCACAGACGATGCTGATTACTCATGACTCAGAGCCTGTCTGGATGGGAAGAAAAATGGATGCAGGTGCGGTGCCGCTCACTACCTACCTCGGTGATGATTCAGTCATGCCCTATGCGGAGGATTATGTGCAACGCGAGGGGGTTCACCCGATGCAGGTTATTGCTAAAAACTTGTGCGAACTTTCATTGCAGGGCAAGCGCATCGGTTATGAGAGCGACTGTTACTTCTTTTCACCAAAATCCTTACACCACTTGCAAGCGGGTGTTGAAGATGCAAAGTGGATTGACGCCGACCTGTTGGTTAATTGGTGTCGAGTAGTTAAGAGTGACGCCGAAATTGAAGTTATGCGCCAGGCTGCCCGATTGGCGGAAGGTGCTATGCAGGTCGCCTATAACACCATCGCCCCGGGTGTGCGCCAGTGTGATCTGATGTCTAAAATAGTCGCGGCACAGGTGGGTGGCACAGAGCAATTCGGTGGAGATCTAACTGCACTCTCACCCTTAATCCTGGCGGGCGCAGCAGCTTCCACAGCACATCCAATGTGGACCGATGAGAAGTTTAGCGATGGGCAAACTGTCGCACTTGAACTTGGGGGAGCCCGTAAGCGATACAACGCAGGACTTGCTCGAACCCTTCAATTAGGTAAAGGACCGCAGAAAGTGTTCGACACAGCGGCGGCTGTCGAGGAAGGCCTGGATGCTGTGCTTGACACCATTCGACCAGGAGTGCAAACGGGAGACGTACATGCCGCATGGCAAACCGTTCTAAATAAATACGGGTTGGTAAAAGAGAGTCGAATTGGTTATAGCATCGGCGTTGGCTATGCCCCGGATTGGGGTGAACATACAGTTAGCCTGCGTGCAAAAGAAACTACAGTTCTGCAGCAGAATATGGTGCTGCATGTGATGTTGGGTATGTGGCTTGATGACTGGGGAATGGAAATGAGTGAAACAGTTCTGGTAGCAGTTGACGGAGCAGAATGTCTTACGCAGTTTCCCCGATCGGTTCATCAGATAGGTTAGTGCGCATTTATAGAGATTCTTGTAATGACTAAAGTAATGCACAAGTTAGGCCTTGGAGCAAATAACCAGGTTCCTGCACAGGCTATTAACGACCTTGAGCAGGATGGTGTTATCTGTCTTCGAGAAGCATTTTCAGCACAGTGGCTGGAAGTCATTGAGCATGGCATCGATCTGGCTCTGAATGGCGCCAGTACTGATGTAGATATTGTTAAGCGAGCAAGTGATGAAGGTTCATTTTCATTTAGTTCTGGTGCATGGCGTGAGGTAGAGCCGTTTAAGAAATTTATCTTTGAATCGCAACTTGCGGATATTGCGTGGACATTGCTCGACACTAAATCTCTAGTGTTATTCTATGATTTCTTATTGATCAAACAACCGAGAAGTGACAATGCGGCAACGCCCTGGCATCAGGATCATTCTTACTATCCACTAGATGGAACCAAGGTCATTAATTGCTGGGTGGCACTAGATGAAATACCCGTTGAGTCAGCATTAAGCTTTTTGCCTGGCTCACATCAACCCGGAAAGCTCTACCGAGCAGTCGACTTCGAAAATCCGCAGAAAGACTATTCCCATGTGCGACGTGACTTGCCGCTGCCGCCATTATCGAATGACGACATAGCCACCGATATCGTTACCTGTCCAATGAGTCCCGGCGATATGTTGGTGTGGAAATCTTATACATTGCATAGTGCGCCGGGCAATAAACTAGACCGCCGACGGGCAGCCTTATCCGTGAGCTGGTTAGGTGACGATATTGTTTATAAAGATGTCCCCTCCCTGGAGACTTACCGTGATCCCTCGCTGGTACCCGGTCAGCCAATGAACTGTGAAAAGTTTCCACAAGTCCGCAGTGGATAATTGCCAGCCTATTTGTTTCTAATAGGCTCTTTTTTGCTGTGATCCACTGTAGAGAATTTCACTCCAGTTTTCATTAACCAATCGACGACCCTCGTTTGAAATTGGATCCATGTCATATTGTGGTCGTGGTAAATTGACACTGTCATCGCGCGGGTTTTGACCGCGAATATCTAACCAGTAGTTTTTGCCAACAACCTGCCGAACATGCGGACCCATAAAAGCTTGCATGGCGTACCCAACCCTTCGCTGCTGGCTTCTATTGGGTCTAGAGCCATGAATGATTTCTGCATGGTGAATCGACATCTGACCCGCTTTAAGAATCAAATCGTAAGCTGTTGATTCGTCCACATCCGGCACAACCTGACCCCGGGTCAGAATGTTATCTTCTTCAAAAGTGTCGACATGATTACGAATGTTTTGCTTATGACTCCCTGGAATCATACTCATGCAGCCATTCACCAGATTACTTGGAGTTAAAGCCAACCAGGGTGTACAAAAATCCATAGGATTAAGTCCCATGTAGGTGCCATCCTGATGCCAGCTGACAAACCCTTTGCTGGATGGTTCTTTTATAAACAGCACACTTCCCCATAGAGAGATATTTGCACCGATCAAGTCCTCCACAGCATCCACTATGACGGGGTGATGAACCAGCTCATCCAGTGAACAAAAGCTTAGATGGGCGTTGTTTCTGTTCTCCGGATTGACTTCTTCAGGGAAATTTGTCTCTATTTCTTCAAGCCTGGCGAGATAGGAGGCAGCTTCATGCTCTGACATAACATCTATGCAAGAGATAAAGCCTTGTTCCTGAAACTCACGAACTTGTTGATTGGTTAAAACCTTGGGCATATATGGACTCGAAATAAGTAGTAGCTATTCAGTAACGAATTTTTGGCTATTGTTGATGCAGTTGTTCAACAGGCCTGACAATTTAGTTATTCTGTTCATTATCTACCTGGATTGCCATACCAGGGGAAACCAGTCCTCTCTTAAAGTGCCCCCATCTGTCATACCATGATTAAGATAGGGAGGGGATGTTTGAATAGGGCGTTTACAGTAGGTGATGTCATCTCCGAGCCAGCGAGTTGAAAATGCACGTCGAGAGGATTTAACTTCAGCATCCGTAGTGCCGTGCAGGGTTCGAAAATCAAATAGTATTGCGTCACCTGGATTTAGATCCCAGGACAGTATTTCGTATTCGCCAGACTTAATCAAATGGTCAGGCGATGGTTCGGTGTGAAGGTTTGAGTCATTGGTTTCGAGCTGTTCGAAGCTTGAACCGTCTAGAAAGGCTCTGGGATTAAACAGGCGCTGCCATTTATGTGAGCCTTTAATAAATTGCACAGAGACTTCCCTTGGAGAATGGTCTAACGACACATATACACTGACGTTCTGTTTGCCATCAACACAGTAGTACGGAAGATCCTGATGCCATGGGGTTGCATGCTGAGTTCCAGCAGTTTTGATAAAGGTGTGCTCGTGAAAAAATCTTGCGGATTGACTCGACATAAATTTCCCGGCCATAGCTGCAGCTGGTGATTGCTGTAGAAATTCCCGGTATTCAGGAATGCGCTGCCAGTTACAGTAACTATCAAAAAATTTTCCCGGTTTGCCCTCAGGATTACTGTCACAGGCAAAGGCGAAATCACCCGGCTTATCGATATTGCGTTGAAAGCCTGTTCTTAATGGCTCGACCCATTCGCTAAAAACGCCTCGCAACAACAACGCGCCATCTGCCTGATATTGCATTATGTCTGCCGGATCCACCATAAAGTCCGGTACCTTAGAGCCATCCAGGCCAATACCGGGAATATACCAGTCCATACTGTTTTCATTAAAAAGCATAGCAGTCACTCAGATAATAGTTTTCCATAGCTTACTACTGAAAATGTTTATAAACCAACCCAGAAAATTACCAATTAAGGGTTCAGATTATTGAATTTAAGTCGCTTTGATTTTCAAATGTGTTATCGCTGATCTCTCTTCCATACAATTACTTCGCAGCTTACAAGTGTAGAGGCCACAATGAATAATACTAGACTTGATTATTTTGTTGATCTGGATCGTTACCCTATCCACGAGCTGGATAGTGATGCTGGACAAAATCTTATTGCAAGGTGTCACAAGATGATGGCTGAGGATGCCTTGTGTTTGCTGCCTGACTTTCTAAGGGCGGCTGCAGTATCGAAATTGTGTGCAGAGATTACAGCGCTGGAAGCAAAAGCTCATGAAATAAATTATCCATCTACTCCTTATGGCTGGATGGATAATGCAGGTTTCCCTCCTGACCATCCCCGCTCACAATTGTTGCCACGGTGTTGCAAAATAATAACTACAGAGCTTTTAGATCCATCTGGAGCCTGCGTGGAGCTCTTTAAACTTGATGAACTGACCGAGTTTGTCAGGTGGCTTTTGCAATATGAAGAACTCTATCGGTCTGAATGCCCCACGTTGGCGATACAGATTAATATAATGGACAATGATGAGACATTTGGTTGGCATTTTGATACCAACGATGGCGTAGTATCCTTCACTATTCAGAATGCGGAGAATGGTGGCGGGTTTGAGTATGCCCCGTTAATAAGAGATGAAGGGCAAGAGAACTATGACGAAGTATCGCAGGTGTTGATAGGCCAGGGCCAAGTAAAACAACCGGATATGTCACCAGGTACGTTTTCACTTTTTCTCGGTAGACGTTCACTACATAAGGTTAGCCCAGTTGGTAACACTCAACTAAATAGATACAGTCTGTTATTCAGTTATGACCGACAGCCGGGCATGGTGTTTCCTCAGAAAACCTGTGAGCGATTGAAGGGGCATTCCTCTGCACCCTATCTCGGTGCGAAAACTAGAAGTAGATCACAGAGTTGATCAGTATATTGGTAGATTATTTACCGTCGGGAAATTGATATTACCTAAAGTAGTCAGTGACATAGCCCGACAGAATGCGTGCCGCAACACCTAGTTTATGAAATTGATGTAGAGGTATTTGTTCCAAATTGCGAATCGGGAGGCTCGGTGGTTCGCCTTTTATAAGCGCGGCAAGTTGTTTTCCCATGCTCGTGGCCATTGTGATTCCACGTCCATTGAACCCCAGGCCGGCGAAAGCGTTCTTATCCAGTTGTATTAGCATTGGTTGTTGATGGGCTGTAATGCCAACATATCCTGCCCAGTCGAATTGCCATTGAATAGCTTCCAGTTCGGGAAACAGCGATACCGCTTTCGATTTTAAGTGTTGCGTGTTTAAACTGCCCATTGATCCGGATATTGTGCCGCGGCCACCAAAGACTAAACGGTCTGATTCATCAATCCGGTAATAAAAAGGCACGCCCATATACTCTGCAACAGGCTCTCTTCCTGGCATTATAGTTTTAGCAATATTACTTGGTAGAGGCTCGGTAGCGGTTAGCATGCTTGCAACGGGAATTAGTGACTGGGCGAGTCCAGGCCATAAATTATCTGTATAGCCATTGGTTGCTAGTACCAGCTTACGGCAGGTTATATTGCCCTTCGGTGTTTTAACTTCCCAGCCTTTATCACTGTTGTTGACAGCTAGTGCAGGCGTGTTACCAAATATTGAAATGCCGAGTTCATTGCAGGCCCGGGCGAGTCCTTGAGCATAGGATAGAGGTTGTAAACTTCCACCTCTACGGTCTAGCAAGCAGTGATCATAAAACTCTGTGCCAATTGTGGTTGATGTAGCTTGCTCATCAAGTAGTTCAACATCGGCCTTAAGAATTTGCCAATTGGAAACCCAGTCGGCAAGATAACTTTTGCCTTTAATACCTTTGGTCGCTATCAAACATCCGTTATGCTGGGCGTGACACTTGATATTGAATTTCTCAACAATATTGAACACCAGGTCGGCTGATTCATTAATTGTTGCAATGAATAGTTTTAGTTCTTCGCTGGAGTAGAGTTTGCCCAATTGTTCGAGGGACGTTTTCCAGTTAGGGTTTATATGTCCTCCGTTTCGACCAGAACATCCCCAACCAGGCTGGGCCTGGTCAATAACTACTATCTCCTTAACCTGCTCTGCCAAATGTAGTGCTGTCGAAAGGCCAGTGTATCCTGCTCCGACTATGAGAACTTCAGTATCAACATCATTGGTAAGTGCAGTAGAGATGCTTTCTGCTTCTGCTGTTTCTCTCCATAAGCTGTCCGACCATGAAGAAGTGTGTATTGAGTCTGTCATAATGCTATCTAGTCGTGTTATGACCGCCAGTCTTTGCAAAGCTCTACCGCTTTGATAATGCGCTCAAGATGATTTATTGAAGAAGATTAAGGTTAGTAATGCACTAATTCACGATTAAAATGTACTGATTCGATTCCGGTCGCTCCAGCCAGTTGTGCGGTGCCAATCGCTGTGAGTTCAGTTATAGGCTTTGGAAAATATCACGGCGCAAAGTGTTTCTCAGGACTTGGCAAAATAGGGATTGGGGTTAATCAACCAGCAACTGAATCCAATTCTCTATCTAAAGGGCACACCAGTAAAGGTTGGTGTGCCTTTATAGGTCAAATAAATCTCTATGTAGTTCGCCTATCTTTTTTCGGATCGTAATACGGCAGATCATGGGTTGTGGCTTTGCACGTAATGTTGGGCCCGCGAACTTCAACTTCCAGTCCGGGGATTGCCAACTTCGTATCAATGCGTACTAGCGCCAATGATTTTTTTAATACAGGTGAAAAGGCTGGTGCAGTGACAACTCCTACTTTCTTGTCCCCTTGGAATAATTCAGCATCTTCATCTACAGCAGTTTCGTAGTCGCATTCAATGCCGTAACATCGAATTTTGTCCTTGCCAATTAAATTATTCGACGCCTCTTTGCCGCGATAATCAGCCTTTTTATTTTTAGAGACCGCAAAATGCAATCCGGTTTCCCATGCGCTATGCTCTTCATTCATATCAAACGGATAAAAAAGTAGTGCAGCTTCGACTCGGTTTTGATCAAGTGCATTAAATGAGCAAGCCATAAGGCCATGCTCTTTACCGGTCGCTAATGCTTTGTCCCAAATATCCCCCGCATATTCACCTTTTACAAAAATCTCATAACCCCTCTCCCCAGAAAACCCAGTACGGGAAATCATACAAGAATGGCCGAAGAGTGTAGTTGAAACCTGGTGAAAGTATTTCAGACTTTCTAAGTCAAAAGGCGTATGTGGATTTAAAACATCTAAAGACTTTGGGCCCTGACAAGATATATTATGAATATTGTCATCAAATTGTATGTCTACATCTTTACCTTCGGCCGACTTTTGAAGTTGTTCCATTGCGGTACCACCACCATGTACAAAAAACAGATGATTCGGCGCAATATTGTAGACAATACAATCATCAGTAAAACGACCCTCTTCGTTAAGAATTAGCGCATAAACCGATTTGCCATGTGGAATTTCCGTTAGATCCCGTGTAATCACATGATCAGCTACTGCTACAGCATCAGGACCTGTTATGTGAATTTTTTTGAGCCCTGAAACATCAAATAATCCGGCAGTATTACGAACAGCTAAATGCTCTTCGTTGACATCTTGGTTATAGGACCATGCTACATCCATATCATTCCAATCCCCAAGGTCGGAGCCTAGTGCTTTATGTCTGGAAGCGAGTATCGATTGTCTTGGACTTGCCATGGTTTTCTCCTGATGCGTTTTAAATTTTAATTTTAAAAAAGCAATACTTGTCATTGCATAATAAGATAACAACCTGCATACGCAGGTGAGGCAGGATACTACAACTGAAATATTAGTTGCACACTTGTCTTGAAGAAGTACTCCGGTTTGGTAGTAAAAGTAGTTTAGCTAGTTTTTGTATTTCCCTATTCAATCTTCGAAGCTGAGCGGGTTTGTTATATGACCGTGAATAAAATCTTACCTTTCCAAAACGATATTATGTTCGAATAGGCTTGTTCTCACCAAAATGCAAATTCAAACACTAAAAGGAGTACTCTTTTGTTGGTAAATCCAAAAGCCCGGTTTCCTGAGAAACTACACTTCAATTAGTTAGAACTAAATTTTGAGTTCGCATTAAATCAGCAACAGCGATGGTAAGAAACGTTGATGCTCGTTTCTTATACGGCATTTTCATTAAAGCTGAAAGTTTACGAATATGTATAAGCTGATACTACACAAAGAATATTTAACAGAACACTGATAATAGAGGCTCGACAAATGACTGAAAAAATATATTTCTTAAGAATCCTAGAAGTAGTATGAATCGAAGAGAATTTCTAAGTAAATCTGCTGTTGGCATTGGCGGCGTCACCCTGGGCAGCGTGATACCGGGAATCAGCCACGCTGCAAATTAGACCGTAAACTTGGGCAGGAACATCCCGATGAATGGTGACTATGCACCCTGGACTATTATGATGAAATTATTGCCAAAACCAGTGTGGATTTTGTTAATGATACGATTTCTCAGTTCCCGGATTTCGACGATCAAAAGTTAACTGAAGAAGGAATAAACTTTCCTGATCCAGGTGGGCTTGATGTCGCATTCCGTAAAGACCATCCCAATGACTGGTCAGAAATTTCATGGGAGTATCCGATCATCGTATTAAATTGGATTGAAGCGGCACAAACCGACGGTGGTATAGAAGGGGCTGATGTGCTGGCTGCCATGAAAAGTAATAAGCAGGAATTTGTTATTTGGCGGTGGTGATTGGTGGGGCAGCGAGTTATGGGGACTGGACAACACCCTGTCGGTAGATGGTTGGTAACTGATGGTAAAACGCGAATTCAGGAATATGGTAATGTTGTCGGCTGGTTGGCTGATAACAATAATGTGCTAATTAAACACATGAAAGAAATGGGGTTGCTGGCCGTTTGGGTATGAATACCGCTCTTTAAAATGAACAGGTTAAAAAGCCTATTTAGGAATATAGACCTATCAGATATTATTGCCTGTGTTTTAAACTTCCTACATTCTGAAAAATTATCGATCGCCAAAATTGACCTCGGTGTGTACAGGACTATTTTGCTCCTCTGCGATTGGGCCAACTAGCAGGTTGCCGAAGATTGTAGCGCATACTAAAACGACCCTTTTCTGGGTTTAATTTCAAACTCTGAGTGCCCAAGAAGCTTCTGATCAGTAAAAGGCCAGCACAATTGATGAGCTGCCGGGTTTTTACTGGGCCTTGAGAAATTGCCAATGGACATTGGCTACCATCGAACTTACGGTCTAAAACTTCACACTGTCGAGCCAGATACGCGCCATGGTGTATGGCTTGCAACAAATATCCATGGATCAATTAACGATTCTCCGGGAATAAAAACACCTGCCAGCATAGAAGAACTAAATTCTGGCTCACGTTCTAAAATTTGTTTCAAGCTTACCGATGTGGCGTTATTGACACCATTATTTCTGGCGTGCTGCAGGATTCCGTTCATGCTCGCTTCCTGTACTTCATTCCAGGCAAGGACCATGGCGCCTCTAATCTGTCAACTATGCAACGATTTTCCTGGGTGCCCGAGGGAGGGGAATCAAAGCCAGTCTTTAATATAGCGCTATTAGCCTTGCTCGCACCATCCAGTATATCAACGGTCTTTTCCAGCACGTGAACTATGACACCTTCGATTGAGAAGCGCAGGACCACCGCACAACCGACCACTCTGGTGCCGATAATGGCTATGTCAAAGATGTCGGTTGGGAAATTATTGTGGCTCTAGTGATCAGCCACGAAGTTGGATTTATTTGACTATTTTATATGCCGGCATTATTCACCAAAGTTTTGCGCCACACAATTTAGTATTTTTATGTTTTACCGTCGACAAGCCTCAAAGCCTGGTGGGATAGTTAAGGCTTGCCTGGGATGACCGCTTAGGTGTGCAAATGTGTTATTGGTTAAGATAAAGGTGAATAATTTGGGTTTTGGCGCCCCGAACAGGATTCGAACCTGTGACCTTCCGCTTAGGAGGCGGACGCTCTATCCAACTGAGCTACCGGGGCAGGGGAGCGAATAATAGCAGAAAGGCGCATTGGGATTAAGTTGTAGATGTATATGCAAATATAAAATATATTCATACGAAATAAATCATATGTGTGGTGAATTAAATGAATCCTGAAGAGTTTCGGGCAGCGGGCCATGAACTGATTGATTGGATAGCGGATTTTCGTGCCGGAATAGATCAATTGCCAGTGCGAGCACAGGTGAAACCGGGCGAAGTTAAAGGGAAGCTGCCAGCTGTGGCACCACAGCAACCGGAGTCTTTTGATGAGGTTTTGGCGGATCTTGGTTCGGTAGTTGTGCCGGGGACTACTCAGGTACAACACCCTATGCATTTTGGTTGGTTTCCTTCCAACGCAAGTTTGTCTTCGGTTTTAGGTGATATAGCAAGTTCTGGGCTTGGTTCACTGGGCATTTCCTGGGAAAGTTGCCCGGCTTTGACAGAGGTTGAGGAAGTAGTGTGTGACTGGCTGCGCCAAGAAACCGGTTTGTCTGACCAATGGGAAGGCACTATCCATGATACTGCGTCTACAGCCTGTGTTACTGCGTTAATGCTGGCCAGGGAGAGGAGTAGTGACTACTCGGAAGCCAGGGGTGGTTTGCAGTCATTTGATCAAGCTTTGATTGTTTACACAACTTCTGAGGCGCATTCATCGGTTCGTAAGGCCGCATTACTAGCTGGCTTTGGTGCAGACAATATTCGAAATATTGCGGTCGACCCAGTATCCCGAGATATGTCAGTCAGTGCGCTACGGGAGGTGATTGAATCGGATAAGCAGAATGGGTGTCTGCCCTGCATCGTAATAGCCTCAATTGGTTCTACTGGGGTAACGGCCTTTGATCCGTTGAACGAGATTGTTTCAATAGCTAGTGCGCATGGTATTTGGGTTCATGTAGATGCTGCTATGTCAGGATCTGCAATGTTGCTACCCGAGTGTCGGCATCTGTGGAGTGGGATTGAGGGAGCAGATTCATTATCCTGGAATCCACACAAATGGATGGGAACTATCCTGGACTGTGCACTATTTTATGTTCGGAATGTTGAGCACCTTATTCGTGTAATGTCCACTAATCCAAGCTATTTACGATCTAATGTAGATGGAGAGGTAACCCAGTACCGGGATTGGGGGATCCCTCTAGGAAGACGTTTTAGAGCTTTGAAAATATGGTTTCATTTACGGCTCGACGGTTTAGACTCAATCCGTTCAAGGCTCAGGAGGGATCTTGAGAATGCTCATTGGTTTGCCAAGATAGTGGATGCAGATTCTGAGTGGCAGGTTGTGGCGCCGGTACGCTTGCAAACTGTTTGTATTCGGCACGTTCCGCCAGGTCTAACCGGGCAGAGACTCGACGATTACACCCTAAATTGGGTACAAGCGATAAATCAGTCCGGAATTGCATTTATGAGTCCATCGAAGCTGGACGACGGTTGGATGGTTCGGGTATCAGTTGGCGTTGAGAATACCAAAAAAGAACATCTTGAAAAGCTCTGGGAGACCTTACAGGATTTTACATCTGGGGGCATTAGAGCGTAACAGCTTTGGGTGGAGAATTTTTTGAAAACTGGATTTGATTCGAATTTGATCGTATGATTGGTTTTCCTTTTGTTGTTTTTTCTAGTTGCTTATGGTTGAAAAGAAAAAGATTCAGGAGATAGAAAATATTCTGCAAAGTGCAGATGTAAGGTTGGATGGAGCCCGTCCGTGGGACATTAAACTGCATGATGAACGTGCTCTGGCGTCAGCGCTGGGTCGCGGCACGCTGGGTATTGGTGAGTCCTATATGGATCGTTGGTGGGATTGCGACCAGCTAGATGTCATGATAGATAAAGTGCATCGCAGTGACTATAGAAATAGCCTCGATTCAAAATTTAACTTATTGTCGGAATACATTAAGTCTAGATTATTGAATTTGCAGTCCACACAGCGTGCTTTTCAGGTCGGTGAACATCATTATGATTTAGGTAATGATTTATATGAAGCCATGCTTGATCCCCGTATGGTTTATACCTGTGGCTATTGGCATCAGGCAGACAACCTGGATGCTGCGCAAACCAATAAGCTTGATCTGGTATGCCGTAAAATTAATTTGCAGCCGAAGCAGCGTGTTCTAGATATCGGATGTGGATGGGGCTCTTTCGCGGAATTTGCTGCGCGAGAATACGGTGCAGAAATAATTGGTGTAACCGTTTCGAAAGAACAGGCGGAGCTCGCCCGGCGTCGATGTGAAGGGTTACCCGTAGAAATTCGTTTGCAGGACTATCGTGAAGTTAATGAAAAGTTCGATCACATCGTTTCATTAGGTATGTTTGAGCATGTTGGCAATAAAAACTATCAAACCTATTTTAATAAAGCTCACGACTGTTTGAAGGAAGAGGGTATTTTTCTACTGCATACTATTGGTCATATGTTTAGCGTGAAAAATGGTGATCCATGGATTAATAGATACATCTTTCCCAATTCCATGATTCCATCCATTACACATATTGGCAGGGCAATCGAAAAGCTATTTGTTATGGAAGACTGGCATAACTTTGGTGCAGATTACGATCGAACTTTGATGGCCTGGAATGAAAACTTCGAAGAATGCTGGCCTGGCTTGAGGGAGAAGTATGGTGATCGTTTCTATCGCATGTGGCGATATTACCTACTTGTTTGTGCAGGGACGTTCAGATCACGCTATGTTCAACTGTGGCAAATTGTACTTTCAAAAAATGGCGTATCACAGGGATACGCCACCGTTAGATAATCGGCTCTAGCCAGTTTTAAAAGGACCAACTGGTTACGAGTTTGAAACTGGTTCGATAACTAGCCTTTTCGTTTATCGTCCGGAACTGCTCCGTTGGGATAAAATTTGCTATACCAGCTCCAGTTATGGGCTTGTTTTAGCCAGTTGCGATAGAACGGATGATTCAGGTGATGATCACGAATCTCAAACCAACGCGAACCTATGCCTTCAATGACCTGCATTGGGTCTATTCTGCCGTCATTAATTTCCAGGTGAATATGTGGGTAAATCATTTCTGGACGAGCACTGTTTAAAGTTACATTTCCGCTTTTGCCCATATTGGCAATCGACTCACCTTTGCGAACATTAAGACTTTTGCCCGCCCGTATTTCTCGCAAAGCCCGGTTAAATAATGCGGACTCACGTAGTTCGGTAATGGAGAGATCCTTTGCAGTAAGCGATTGCATACTCTTGCCAAGCACAATTGACGCATACCGTTTCAGGGCGATTTCATAGCCCTTGCGAGGATTGTCGCCAAATTCGTTCATCTCATCACGAGTTAGTAATCGCTTGTAATTTGAACGGGAGGGCTCACGCAATAGATGCATATAAGTAACTTCAATGTTGTCCTGCTTCAACACAACATAATTGCCAGCTCCACGCTTTTGATAACCAGCTCGGATAATTGCACCATCCATTACTGCCAACACAGGCTCGCCAATTATTCCGCCAATATCCAATCCCTTGTGCCGATAACCATTGCGCCTGGCGTGGTACAAACCCCAGGGTTTTATTTCATCTGGTTCAATGCTCGCTACTGGTAAATCGAGTTTGCCAAGGTAGGGTCGTGCTTCTAGTGCTTGTTCTGACTTTTCGACTTTTTCATACATCACTTCAAATCGTGCTGCTTTGTAAAAAAGCGCGAGGATTGCTCGATCATTATCACCATCCGCAACTTTTAGATGCTTGGAATCAGCAAACTCAAGAATGAATCGTGCTTCTCTATCACCGAGTATATTCTCACTGACGATATCTTTTCCAACCCAATCTATTGCTGCGTCAAGTAACTTTTTGTTGCGATATTTGTCGAACAAAGTTTGAAACCCTTCTCCACCAATGTGATGCAAATAGAGATCGCGTAAAGGTAGCTCCTGAGGTAGCTTTGCAGCAGTAAAAATAAGATCAAGCATCAGCAATCGAGTTTCCAGAATTTGCCAGTCGATAAATCGATTTCGCTTATTCTCGTAGAAAGCGCGAGTCAGGTTAGTACTGCCCCAGCCATTAGGCAGTGCTCTCATCAAGGAACCCAGCCCATTGTTAGAAAGGTTTAAAAATTCGGTCGGATCAAGTTCAGTGAAAAGGTCATCCAGCATTTCCAGCATGCGGGCCTTTTCGGATTCTTGTGGGTTAATTATTCCACCATCACTACTAATTAGTGGTTGATCTTGTTCAATCTCTGCGATGAGAGCAACTACCCGACTATCATAAAATTCGTTCGGCTCTGGGGGGCGAGGCAACGTGATTTTCTGAATTAGTTCTGAACGCTTCTTCGGATTGAAAACAATACTCAAATTGGGGTTAGGGTTATCCTCATTCGTCAGTGCCAGTACTGTCAGTACAAGATTTAGATAGCGGCGATGGCTTTTCTCGTAATCACGACCAAAATAAATAATATTAGGATCGCGTAGACGGTTTTGGATCTTGTCGTTGGAGTAAGCAGGTTCTATTTCCCGAACAGCGATAGCCATTTTCTCTCGCAACATTCCAAGCAGCTCTATATCCTTATCGGCACTGTCGAGGCGGTTTGAGTAAATGGCGTCTTCAATATACCAACCTGGCGAAAAGTTCGACCATAACCAGTTCGGCACTGATGGCTCTCTGGCGTCGATGGGGATATGTGTGTTGATTAGTGTATCGGAATAATATTCTGCTAGAAATGCATGGTGTTCGGCGACTAAGGCGGGCTTTCGGTATAGTTCATTCCCAGAATAGAGAATTGCCCCAATGGAGATGGCCAGGAATAATCCGAAGATTGCCCAGGAGATTCTAAATAACCAGACCTTTCGAATCGCACGTTTGATGTAGCTTTGTTCAGTATCGTTACTGCGCAGTGCCGGGAAAACTGCGCGGCTGCGAGCTACCCCAATTAACCCATTGGCGACCTGTTGCAAATCCATGTTGCTGTCTTCTAATTCAGTTTGAAGACTGGCTTTGGCGGTTATCTCTTTTAGTTGATCAAGTGCAACCTGAGGGTCTGGGATGGACTCTTGAGGCTCCGCAATGGATTCATCAATGACTAGTGAGGACTCAGTTTCAAGCTCGGACTGGTCACCTTCTACTGCATGAATTTCGGCAGTACCCAGGGATTTTTTGGCATTGGACTCTTTTGGACTCACAAGGCTCTTCTCGACAGATGTAGGGGGAGGTAATTTTGTATCATAACCATCTTCGCGCGCAGGACTGAGGAATTTTCTAATTCCTTCGGCACCCTGGCGTCAGTGTTGTTGTGGTCGCCCCAAGACTCCCACCAAATTAGATTTAAACGAGGCGACATCAAATTATGACAGTTTTTTTCACAAAGTTGAAGATTACGAACACAATTTAATGCGTAGATTTAACTTATTGGTGCTCAAAAACCCATTGCCAACCCATCCTTTCTTGGGTCACTGGCGCCGCGGTACACATTCCCATGTTTGAAAATTGCCTGGCCTCCACCAAACTTTGACCAACTAATCTCCTGGTCAAACAAATGACCTTTAGATTGTAGACCTTCGACTATTTTGTTGCTAATGCCTGGCTCAGTTGCTAGTTTAAAATCTGGCGAAATAAACCAGCGAGGTGCATCCAGCGCGGCCTGCGGAGATTGTCCAAAGCTTGAAACACGAATCACAAACTGAGTTTGGGCCTGGGTCTGAATATGAGCTCCCATAATGCCGAATGGACCTAGGGGCTCACCCCCTTGCATCAAAAATCCAGGAATGATGGTGTGGAAAGGATATTTTCCGCCGGCAACTTGATTGGGATGGCCAGGAATTAGGTTAAACCCTCTGCCGCGATTCTGCATATTAATGCCTGTCTCAGGCACCACGATTCCTGAACCAAAGCCATCATAGTTAGATTGGATCATGGAGACCATCATGCCTTCTGAATCCGCGGTCGCCAGATAAACTGTACCGTGGTCTGATTCATAGGTGATGTTTACTTGCCGGGCATTGTGTGGATCAATTTCAGCTGCAAGACGGTCAAGCCTGTCAGAACTTAGTAATTCCTGCGGACTAATTTGCATAGTCGCCGGGTCAGAAATATGCCGTGCAAGATCCTCTAATGCTATTTTCACAGCTTCAATTTGAATGTGCAGACTATCCAGGGAGTCGGGTTGAAATTTCTCTATCTCCAGTCGATCGAGAATGCCCAGGGCAATTAATGCACCAATACCCTGACCACCTGGTGGAATCTCATGCACTGACAAATTGCGATATTGCTGACTAATGGGTTGTACAAACTGCCCCTTGTGACTGGCTAAATCCTGTAGTGTCATAGCGCCATTGTGACGATCTGAGTCAGCAATTATCTTTTCTGCAAGCTCACCGCGATAAAAAGATTCTCCTGCTGAAGATGCAATCTTCTCGAATGTGTTGGCCTGATCAGGACAACAAAACTTCTGGCCTAAATCCGGAGCACTGCCGTTTAAAGTAAATGTATCTCGAAACCCTTGCAGGTCTCCGTGACTAGCAATGGCATCCTGCCATTGTCTATGCATAACCGGGGCTACTGGAAATCCATGCCGAGCATAATGTATGGCGGGTTCGAACAAAGTCAGGAACTCCAATCGACCGAATTTGCTGGATAATTGCATCCAGGTATCAACTGCACCGGGTACGGTAATGGCTTCCCAGCCACGTTGGGGTATTTCGTCCAGACCTGCAAAGCGTTCTGGTGTCCAGGCCTGGGGTGATTTGCCAGAACCGTTGAATCCATGTAACTTTCCATCAGCATAGATTATTGCAAAAGCATCTCCACCAATGCTGTTGCTAGCGGGTTCAATTACCGTCAGCGCAATCGCACAGGCCAGTGCCGCATCTACTGCGTTGCCTCCCTCTCGCAACATCTGGATGCCAGCCGCTACGGCCAGAGGTTGGGAAGAAGCGACCATGTTTTCGGCAAATACTTCGGATCTCCGGCTTGCATACGGATAGACGTCAGGTCGAATATAATTGGTGCTCATTTCAGAGATCTCTCAGGTGAAGACGGTTGTTCAAGTTATTTTTGACGATACTAGGTATCTGTTTTATCTTGCCGACAGTTGCGGCGACGCAACAGGCCGGAATTACTACCCTTATAGCTGACCATAATGATGGTTTTGATTCGGTATGGCAACGTCGGCCATATTATGGCAAATCTACCTGGGGTATACGAGGTTCGAACCAGCTGGAAGAAGGTTGGATGTGGTTCGATCACTTCCCTGGTGTAAGTGGCTTTTATTGTGTTACTGCAGGTGTTGTACTGGAAAATGATGGTAGCTCCAAATTTAGCTTGCGCATCGGAAATCAGGCGACGATCGAAAGTTATCTGCCATTTGCCCATGGTGCAAAGAAAGACTGCAATCGGCGTGGCAAACCAGCCAGGGTAGGATTGGGGCGGGTTTTTATTGATCATATGGACAGAGTTTCGGTCTTTGGCCGATCAGATTATGCCTGTGGTTTGCAAAAGGGCGGCGCCTATGCGTTGTGGTACGAACTTAAATTTACGCCTTCGGCGCTCGAGAATGAGTGCGTTGTGGGGCACCAACATTAGGAGTATTGGGCCAGTATGAGCACTATTTTGATTTGCCCTGAAGAAAAAACCAGCGCCTGGGAAAACGAGATCAGAAAAGCCGATCCCAAGCTGGATCTGGTTGTATGGCCTGAAAGCGTTCCACCTGAGTCTATTGAGTATGCCATTGTGGCCCGATTACCTTCAGGTTGTCTTCAACCTTATGTGAATCTAAAAGCCATTCTGTCTACCTGGGCTGGTGTAGAAGGTTTGTTGAGCGATCCGACTGTGCCCAAGTCCTTGCCCATCGTTCGCATGGTAGAGCCAGGTCTTACTCAGGGGATGATTGAGTATGTTTGCTGTCACGTACTTAATATTCATCTTCGTACACGACTTTACAGAGGTGGTGATTGGCAGCATCCGCAGAAAACACAGCCCAGGTTTGCATCCGGTACTCGAGTCGGTGTTCTGGGTCTTGGTGCATTGGGTCTTGCCTGTGCAAAAGCATTAGTTCAGCTTGGCTTTACAGTTTCTGGATGGAGTCGAACGACTAAACGGGTTGGTGAAATTGCCAGTTTTTCTGGGCAGGAAGAGTTAGCGTCATTTTTAAACCAGGCTGACATACTGGTGGGATTATTGCCCAATACATCGGAAACTCTGGGTTTGCTCAACAAGGCGAACCTCTCAGAACTGCCTCGTGGCGCCTCGATCATTAACGCGGGCCGGGGGGAATTGATCAATGATAGCGACTTATTAGCTGCGATCAAGTTGGGTCATGTAGTCGAAGCAGTATTGGATGTGTTTTCCATCGAGCCGTTGCCTAACGATCACCCTTATCGAAGGCAGTCACGAGTAACGATCACACCCCATGTGGCGAGCGTCACTAATCCCGTCACCGCAACACCGGTATTAATGGAAAGCTTGAAAAGGTTAAAGCGCGGGCAGTCAGTAGAAAATCTGGTGGATCGCAGTCTAGGTTATTAACTGTATCCACAGATTAAGATTTAAGATACTTTTGCCCATGATAAACCTACAGCACACACTAGATATGCAACCTTGCAGAAAACAATGGAGGATTCCGGGTGGGGGCATCGACCTGCAGATTCTATCTGATCGCGAGTCTATTTATGATGACTGGCTGACCGATCTTCAAAGCACTATTAACTGGCAGCAGCCAGATGTGCATGTGTTTGGTAAGCTGCATAAAGTACCTAGAGTTTGCGCCTTATATGGAGATTCCAGATACCGATATTCCGGGCAGGAACAGTCTGCGTTGGGTTGGACTGAAACACTGTCGAAAATTCGCAATTTGGTGGAAAAGTGGTCTGGATGCACATTTAATAGTGTTTTGCTTAATCAATATCGAAACGGTGAAGACCGTATGGGCTGGCACGCAGATGATGAACCAGAACTCGGTCAGCGGCCTATGGTTGTTTCTCTGAGTCTGGGCGCCAGTCGAATTATCCGTTTCAGGCATAAAAGGCTACACTCTGCGCGTTTTGATTTACAACTGCCTCATGCTTGTCTTTTAATGATGCACAGGGGCATGCAACAATGCTGGCAGCATGCCATTCCTCAGCAAAGTCGTGTTTCCGGTGCCAGAATAAGCCTTACTTTTCGAGATATACAAGATTGACCCAGCATCTGTCCCAACCCCTCGCAGACTCAATGAGACCACAGAATTTGCAGGAGTTTGTTGGTCAGACCCATCTCTTATCTCCCGGTAAGCCATTGTTTGCCGCAGTGGAAGAAAAGCGCCTGGTCTCCTGCGTCTTGTGGGGGCCACCAGGTAGTGGAAAAACCACCTTGGCCCGGTTAATGGCACGGCTTACCGGACTAGACTTTGAATCTCTTTCCGCGGTTACTGATGGTGTAAAGGAGGTGCGGCAGGTGGTGCAGCGGGCGCTGCAACGAGATGTGTCGACTATTCTGTTTGTGGATGAAGTGCACCGATTCAATAAAGTTCAACAAGATGCCTTCCTGCCATATCTTGAAAGTGGTCTGTTAATTTTAATCGGCGCTACGACGGAGAATCCTTCTTTCGCATTAAATAACGCATTGTTGTCCCGTGCGCAGGTTTTTTCACTGCAGCGTTTAACAGAAGGAGATATCGATCTATTACTCGGTAGAGCATTAAGAGATGTTGCCAGAGGTCTCGGGAAGTTTGAATATCAACTGGATCCAGAGGCGAAGAAACTGCTCTGCCAATCAGCTGATGGTGACGCCAGACGGGCTTTAAACTTGCTTGAGAGTTCGGCTTTGCTAGCCTATTCAGCTGATCAGACCAGGAGAATTTCGCTGGCGATAGTGGCAGAAGCAATAAAAGGCCTGGTGCGTAGATTCGACAAGCAGGGGGATATTTTTTACGATCAAATTTCCGCGTTGCATAAATCTATCCGTGGCTCAGATCCAGATGCAGCGCTGTACTGGCTCTGTCGAATGCTTGATGGCGGTTGTGATCCACTTTACCTGGCTAGACGACTGATTCGAATTGCGTCAGAAGATATAGGTAACGCCGATCCGCGTGCCCTGTCCATTAGTATTGACGCAGCGGTTGCCTATGAAAGACTCGGTTCTCCTGAGGGTGAGTTAGCGCTAGCCCAGGCCGCAAGCTATCTGGCTGTCGCGGCTAAAAGTAACGCGGTCTATAAGGCCTTCGGAGCAGCGATGCAAGAAGTCAAAAGCTCTGGTACAGCAGAAGTGCCACTACATTTAAGAAATGCGCCAACCCGTTTAATGGAATCACTCGGCCATGGCAAGGCATACCGATACTCCCATGATGAACCGGGAGGATTTTCTGCTGGGCAGCACTATTTTCCTGATACGGTTGGCTCACAGCATTTTTATCAGCCAGTGCAACGGGGTCTTGAGACCAGAATAAGCGACAAGCTAAGCAACTTGCGTGAACAGAATCACAAGAACAAGAGGAAGCAGGATTGACGGTTCGCCAATACATACTTACTGCACTGAGTTTTGGTGATTTCGTCTCTGGAGATGAAATGGCAAGGCAGCTTGGGGTGTCCCGGGCATCGATAAACCAGCATGTAAATACTCTCAAGGAACAAGGGTTAGAAATCCATGCCGTGCGTGGTAAGGGTTATCGAATTGGTAAAGGACTGAGCCTGCTCGACGCTAAAATCATAAGCGAAAGGAGTGGTTGTGAAGTCGAAGTTTCAAGTGTTATTGATAGTACCAATGCAGAAGTTCGTCGCAGACTTGCGCAGTCACTACTAATTTCACGCTATTTGTTCGCTGAAAACCAGACTCGCGGTCGCGGTCGACAAGGCCGTAGTTGGTATGCGGCTCCATATCAGAGCATATTAGCTTCGACTTGGCTCAGATTCGATGGCAATGCACAGGATATTTCCGGTTTAAGTCTGGCTGTGGGGGTAGCATTGGTTCGCGGACTGCAAGATGTGGGTTATCGCCAATGCCGTCTTAAATGGCCAAACGATTTATTGATAGATGGCGCAAAATTAGGCGGTATTTTGATCGAGGTGTCTGGGGAACTCGGTGGGGGAATGGATGTTACGGTTGGCTTCGGCCTTAATCTGCTATTGCCAGACAAATTAGCTGCTCTATGTGAACAGAATGTCACGGATCTCGCCCGTCAGGGCGGGGTTCTTCCGCATAGAAATGATCTGGCGGTTACCTTTATTCAGCATTTAGAATGGGTGTTTGCAAAATTTCGTCAATCAGGTTTTGCACCATTTATGGACGAATGGCAAAGCCTGCATCATTACCAGGGAAAACAAATTGCTATTCAACAGGGTAGGGGTACCGTAGTTGGTATTGCGCAAGGAGTTGATGGGCGAGGAGCGTTGCGACTAAAAGCCAGTTCCGGCAGCATTATTTCCATTACTACCGGTGAGGTTATCTCTTAAAATGGTGCAAAACAGCGCGGGTTTGTTACTTGATATCGGCAACACCGCAACCAAATGGCGGTTTATTTCCGAGGGATGCTGCACAGAGGGCCAGATATTGCACCAATCTACTGGTCCGCCAGATAGGTTTGGATTAGATGAAAACCCATCTTTGATTTTGGCCTCTCGTGTAACCGAAAACCCCGGCGCAGATGCTATTTTACAGCACTGCAAGGAAGTTTTCGGGGTTGACGCTAGATTGCTCAAATCCCAGGATAATGACTTCGGGGTTACAAATGGTTATGAAGATCCTGCTCAACTAGGCGTCGATCGCTGGTTAGCGATGTTAGCTGCCTGGAATCTCCATCATCAGCCGATGGTTGTAGTTGATTGCGGTACTGCCATGACAATGGACTTAATTGATTCTGCTGGCGTATTTCGAGGAGGAATTATTTTTCCCGGACCAGAGGTGTTTCTGCGAGTATTCGAACACAGTGTTCCCCATTTGCAGATTCCAAGTACAATGGAGGTGACTTTCCCGCCTCGAAATACTGCCAATGCGATTGGATTGGGGGCTAAATGGAGTGGTGTTGCGGTTGTCGAGAAATTTGTCGACAATTCGGCCCGAGAAATTGGTGAGGCTCCACTTTTGCTGGTAACCGGTGGAGGGCGCCACAAATTAGTGGCAAAAATCGATTACCCTGCCGAAATTATCGGGAATTTAGTGCTGGATGGATTGCAACTCAATCTGCAGCGTGAAATTTTTCAACTTAATTAAATATCTGAATACGAGATTTCTTTGTGAAGTGGTTATTTTTTTCCCTGATTTTGCTAAATTTGGCTCTATACTTATGGGCCAGCGGTCATCCAGAGGTGAATGATAAAAATCTTTTGGTCGCTAAATCTGAAGTTAATCAGCGGGCAATGTTGCTTTTGTCAGAGGCGCAGTCTCAGGTTTCAGCGCGTCAGGGTGCTTGTCTGCGCATAGGCCCATTTCAGACCCAGTCCACATTCGCCGACGCGTCCCGAATTTTGGAAGAAATGGGGCTCATTTATAGTAAAACAGCTGTGAGTGCCCGAAAACTTAAAACCTGGCGTGTTTCCATGCCGGCACCTAAGGATAATGATGAATTGGCCGATCTAAGAAGCAAATTGAAAGATCTTGATATCGAGCATTACAAATTTGCAGAAAGTGACACATCATATCTTTCTCTGGGTTTGTTTTCCCAGGCCACCGATGCTCGCGTGTTTGTCTCTCGTATGAGTAAAGATGGTATTGAGGCAAGCTATCGACCCGAGCTTAGAACTCTGGGGCCCCTGCGCTGGGTAGAATTGAGCAGAGAACCGGACAAGTTTGCTGTGGATAAGTTGCAGGAAACTCGCTGGGGAGATGCCATGGCAAAGGTTACTCAGCTTCCTTGTCCTGCCTAATTGTGCCTTTCCGCGGGGCTCATCGACTTTTATTATTTAATTTGTTGTAGATAAACGAAATTTACCATTGCTTATTCAGGCAAGTTTTCCTACAATCGCGCCCCCGGGAAATAGCCCCGGCTCAGTTACTTGATTAGTCTGATCTTTGCCCGCATAGCTCAGCTGGCCAGAGCAGCTGATTTGTAGGTTATTGCACCTTTAAGGGGAAACCTTTGAAGTGGAGGTGGCTAAAACGGGGAAACCTTACATTGCTCACAGTTTTGAGTGATCTGGCAATCCCGTGCTAGGGAACAGTGTTTAATCAACCTGAACCCGAGTGTAGAGACTTTACACCACCCGCCTAAGCGATCGAAAGATTGTATGGTGAAGAGAAAGTCCAGACTCCAAACCCGTGTATGCGGGGCTGCGAAAGCAGTAGTGGGTAAGAATCAGCAGGTCGTGGGTTCGAATCCCTCTGCGGGCTCCATTTTTTGACTTCCTTCAGGAAGCTGAAGGGGAATTGACTATATTAGCGGTTTTGGGAGGGGTTCCCGAGTGGCCAAAGGGGGCAGACTGTAAATCTGCTGGCTCAGCCTTCGGAGGTTCGAATCCTCCCCCCTCCACCATTTACCGCGTGTGGTTGTAGTTTGGGTGTTGTGAATCACATAAAGTCGTGATCAAAACAGATTGCGCGGGTGTAGTTCAACGGTAGAACCTCAGCCTTCCAAGCTGATGGTGTGGGTTCGATTCCCATCACCCGCTCCAGGTTGTATGCCCAGCAAGAATTTGGACTTTGTCCAGACAATTGTTGGTTTTAGTGAAGGGTCCAGTGTTTCGGACAGTAAGTTTGCCCACATAGCTCAGCCGGTAGAGCACTTCCTTGGTAAGGAAGAGGTCACCAGTTCAAGTCTGGTTGTGGGCTCCAATTATTTTGGGATTTGCTTCGGTAATTCTCATTTTTTTATTTGTTGTATTGGCCAACTCGTAAAAGTTAAAGAGGTGTCATAAAGTGTCTAAGGTTAAATTTGAAAGATCGAAGCCGCATGTAAATGTAGGGACGATAGGTCATGTGGATCATGGTAAGACGACATTAACGGCGGCAATGACGCGCGTTTTGTCGGCAAAGTTTGGCGGTGAAGTAAAAGCGTTTGATCAAATAGACAATGCACCGGAAGAGCGCGAGCGTGGCATAACTATCGCAACCGCCCACGTAGAGTATGAGACGGAAGCGCGTCACTATGCTCACGTGGATTGTCCAGGGCATGCGGATTATGTAAAGAACATGATCACAGGTGCTGCGCAAATGGACGGAGCGATTCTGGTATGTTCAGCAGCAGACGGCCCGATGCCACAAACCCGTGAGCACATATTGCTTGCGCGTCAGGTAGGTGTGCCGTATATCGTCGTGTTTTTAAACAAGTGCGATATGGTAGACGATGAGGAATTGCTGGAGTTGGTGGAGATGGAAGTTCGCGAACTTCTAGATATCTACGATTTTCCAGGCGATGACACACCGATTATCAAAGGTAGTGCGCTGAAAGCCCTTGAAGGCGAAACCGGTGAGCTAGGCGAAGACGCAATTTTTGAATTAGCCAACGCACTGGATACGTACATTCCGCTGCCGGATCGCGCAGTAGATGGCGATTTTCTGATGCCAGTAGAAGATGTGTTCTCGATTTCAGGACGTGGCACGGTAGTGACAGGACGAATTGAGCGCGGCATTGTCAAGGTCGGTGACGAGATTGCCATTATTGGCATCAAAGACACCGTCAAGACGACGTGTACAGGTGTTGAAATGTTTCGTAAATTGCTTGATGAAGGTCAGGCTGGCGACAACATTGGAGCGCTATTGCGCGGCACGAAGCGAGACGACGTAGAGCGTGGACAGGTACTGGCGAAACCAGGATCGATAACCCCGCATACGAAGTTCGAAGCGGAAGTGTATGTATTAAGTAAGGAAGAGGGCGGACGTCATACGCCATTTTTCAATGGATATAGACCACAATTTTACTTCCGAACCACGGATGTCACTGGAGCGGTAACGTTACCAGAGGGTATTGAGATGGTAATGCCGGGAGATAACGTAATGGTAGTGGCAGAATTAATTGCCCCGATTGCGATGGAAGATGGCTTACGCTTTGCGATCCGTGAAGGCGGACGTACAGTGGGTGCCGGTGTGGTTTCCAAAGTTATTGAATAGTAAATGTTCTTGGCGGTATTTGGCCGGTCCGTGAATGCGGACTGGCTGTGTCGTCTTAACCATAGTGATAGGCCAGTAGCTCAATTGGCAGAGCGGCGGTCTCCAAAACCGCAGGTTGGGGGTTCGATTCCCTCCTGGCCTGCCAGCTTCGCTAAAGGTGTGAGTAAACGTGGATAGAGTCAAACTCTCGATATCAGCCCTGATCGTAGTAGGGGTGCTAGTGGCATTTTATCAATTGCCCGAAGTATCTTCATTGCTGCGTGCCGGCATGATTATCGCCGGGTTGGTGGCTGCTGCTGCCGTGGCCTATAACACGGTCCCCGGTAAAGAAACCTGGTCTTTTGCGGTTGGTGCGCGAAATGAAGTAAGGAAGGTTATCTGGCCGACTCGTAAGGAGACAATGCAATCGACTTTGGTTGTAATCGTTATGGTGATTCTGGTTGGTTTGTATATCTGGATTCTTGATTCGCTGTCTTTCTGGGTGATCTATGATCTTTTACTTAGCGTGGGGGCTTAATCACGATGTCTGAAGTTGAAAATCAATCTGATCTTGAGAATGAAGATTCTACAGGTGAGGATTCCGCTGTTGAGAAGCAGGACAACTCCGATAAAAGATGGTACGTGATTCAAGCTTTCTCGGGATATGAGAAGTCGGTTCAAAGATCGATTCTTGAGCATATTGGTCGTGCCGGTATGGAAGAGCATTTTGGAGATGTTCTGGTTCCTACTGAAGAAGTAGTGGAAATGCGCAACGGTCAAAAACGTACCAGCGAACGTAAGTTTTTCCCCGGTTATGTGTTAGTCCAGATGGACATGAATGACGAGTCCTGGCATCTGATTAAGTCGGTGCCCCGCGTGGCTGGTTTTATTGGTGGCACTGCTTCGAAGCCGGCGCCAATAACTGAAAGCGAAGCTCGCATGATTCTGCAGCAAGTGCAGGATAGCTCTGATAATCCCAAGCCAAAATATACTTTTGCTCCTGGTGAGATCGTGCGTGTTATTGACGGTCCATTCCAGGATTTCAATGGAACGGTTGAAGACGTTAATTTTGATAAAAACAAACTTAAGGTTTCTGTGTCAATTTTTGGTCGATCCACTCCAGTTGAGCTAAGTTTTAGTCAGGTCGAGAAAGGCTAGATCTTTTTCGTCCAGACTCAGTAATATTTTTCGTCGTTGAGAAGCGACTATTTTTAACCAAACTATACGGGGAGATGCGATGCATCGTCTGAACCCGACGGAGTCCTAAATAATGGCAAAGAAAATTGATGCTTATATTAAGCTTCAAGTGCCCGCTGGCGAAGCCAAACCGAGTCCTCCAGTAGGTCCGGCTTTGGGGCAGCATGGTGTTAACATCATGGAATTCTGCAAGAATTTTAATGCCGCCACGCAAGATCTTGAAAAAGGTATGCCAATACCTGTTGTTATCACTGTTTATAGCGACAAAAGTTTTACCTATATTAAGAAAACCCCACCAGCTTCTGTGCTTTTGAAAAAGGCTGCTGGTATTCAGAAGGGTAGTGCCGTACCAAATAAAGACAAGGTAGCCAAAGTCACCCGTGAGCAACTTGAAGAAGTAGCTAAGGTTAAGATGCCTGACTTGAGTGCTTATGATATGGATAATGCGGTAAGAATTATTGCCGGTAGCGCCCGTAGTATGGGTATTGAAACGGAGGGCGTGTAAATGGCTGGTAAAGGAAAACGTTTAAATGCGTTGGATAGCAAGGTGGATCGTGACTCTTTTTATGAGTTGGACGCAGCACTGAGCTTAGTAAAAGATACCGCTTCAGCAAAATTTGATGAATCCGTCGATGTTGCAATAAACCTCGGTGTTAATGCGCGCAAATCTGATCAGAATGTTCGCGGTGCAACTGTATTGCCTCGTGGCACCGGCAGAAATGTTCGAGTTGCAGTATTTGCTGAGGGCGATGAAGCTCAGGCAGCTACTGATGCAGGTGCTGATATTGTAGGTCTGGATGACCTTGCCGCCCAGGTGCAGAAAGGTGAGCTAAACTTCGATATGTGTATTGCCACCCCAGCGACCATGCGCGTCGTGGGTAAGCTGGGCCAGATTCTAGGTCCTCGCGGTTTAATGCCAAATCCAAAAGTAGGTACTGTTACCCAGGATGTGGCAACTGCAGTGAAAAACGCCAAAGCCGGGCAGGTGCAGTTCCGTATCGATAAGGCCGGTATCATCCATTGCCCTATTGGTAAAGCCTCCTTCGAAGCTGAGGCATTGAAGGAAAATCTTGAAGCCCTGTTGGGTGGTTTGATTAAGGCAAAGCCCTCCACAGCTAAAGGTCAATTTATTCGCCGCGTAACCTTGTCCACTACCATGGGTCCTGGAATACGTGTCGATCGGAATAGTCTCGACGTTTAGTCGAAATGCTGGATTCAACTTAACTGTGAATCCAGGACAATCTTTGGGCTTCAGTTGCCGTCTGGAATATTAAGACTAATACCGGAGTCGTCAAAGACCGCAGGTGCATTAATTGCTTAATGGTTTGTTTTTTGAACCGGCCTGCGCAGGCGGTGAACCCGTCAGGTTTTCCTGACAGGACACCAAATTTAACTTAACAGGAGAGTGCTCTTATGAGCTTGAGTCTTGCAGAAAAGCAGGCGGTGGTCTCAGAAGTCTCGGCAGCCGTTAGTGGCGCCCAGGTTATGATACTCGCCGAATACCGGGGACTCACCGTTTCGCAACTAACTGGCATGCGCAGTGCAGCCAGGGAGAGTGGCGTGTTTGTTCGAGTGGTTAAAAACACTCTGGCCAAGCGCGTTGTTGAAGGCTCTTCATTCGAATGTCTGTCAGACCATTTCGTCGGCCCGTTGATTATGTCAGCGTCCGCAGATCCGGTCGCAGTCGCCAAGTTGATCAGCAACTTCGCTAAAGATCACGACACCATGAAAATTACCGTAGGTAGTATGAATGGCGATGTGATGGATGTGGAGCAGATCAAGGCTCTGGCTAAGTTGCCAGGTCGTGAAGAATTGCTGGCAACCCTGGTTGGCACCATGCAGGCACCGATAGCGAAATTCGTTCAGACCTTGAACGAGGTACCGACAGCGTTCGTTAGAACTCTGGCAGCCCTCGAAGAAAAGAAATCTGCCGAAGCCGCATAGTGAAACGCGTTCCCTACTGTCCTAATATTTTATCAGGAGCTTAAATTATGGCTTTATCTAAAGAAGAAATCCTGGATGCAATTTCCGAGATGTCCGTTCTTGACCTATCATCCTTAATTAAGGATATGGAAGAGAAATTTGGTGTATCTGCTGCTGCCGCTGTGGCCGTTGCTGCACCTGCCGCTGGTGGCGACGCCGGTGGTGCTGCTGAAGAGCAGACCGAGTTTGATGTAATGCTGACAAGTTTTGGTGAGAAGAAAGTTGGTGTCATTAAAGCAGTTCGTGCAATTACCGGACTTGGCCTGAAAGAAGCAAAAGATCTGGTGGAAGCCGTTCCCAGCGTAGTTAAAGAAGCTGTGGGAAAAGCGGAAGCTGATACCCTCAAGGTACAACTTGAGGAAGCTGGCGCTACAGCTGAGCTTAAGTAATAGAGCTCAACATTCAGGCTATGTTTTTAAAGCATAGCCTGAACATATTCCTGTGAGAGGGCTGACTACAATGGTGGTCGGCCTTGTTGCGTTTGTATTTTTTAATACTATAGCCGCTATTGGGCGGTCATGAGGCCTGCATGGATTATTCCTTTACCGAAAAGAAACGAATCCGTAAAAACTTCAGTATACGTAATGATACTGACAAAATACCCTATCTTCTGGAAACCCAGAAACAGTCCTACGACCGTTGTCTGCAACTTGATGTAAAGCCGGAACTTCGAATTGATCAGGGTTTGCAGGCAGCCTTTAAAAGTGTATTCCCCATTGAGAGTTACAACGGTAAGGCATCACTAGATTTCGTTCGTTATCGTCTCGGCTCACCACCATTTGACGTTCGTGAGTGTCAACAGCGTGGATTAATTTACTCCGCTCCGTTACGCGTTGTGTTACGACTTATTATTTTTGATAAAAACGATAATACCAATGCTAAAACAGTCAAGGATGTGACTGAGCAAGATGTCTATATGGGCGAAATTCCGCTCATGACTGACAATGGTACATTTGTTATTAATGGTACTGAGCGAGTTGTTGTTTCACAGTTACATCGATCTCCTGGTGTTTTCTTTGATCATGACAAGGGTAAAACCCACGCTTCGGGAAAATTGTTATTTTCTTCCCGCGTAATTCCCTATCGTGGTTCCTGGCTGGATCTGGAATTTGATCCCAAAGATCATCTTTACGTTCGAATCGATCGTCGGCGTAAATTGCCAGGCACTATCGTTCTGCGTGCACTCGGCTACAGTACCGAAGAAATGCTTGGCCTTTTCTTCGATAACGACACCATTCATCTTGGCAAAAAAGAAGAGCATGAGATCGACCTGGTGCCGGAAAGATTGCGCGGTCAACAACTCGACTTCGATTTGCTCGGTGTTAAAGGTAAAATTCTAGTAGAAGCTGGTAAGCGCATTACCGTTCGACATATAAAAGAGTTGCAAAAAACTGGTATCACAAAAATTAAGGTGCCGAGCGAATATCTTATTGAACGCACCTTGGCAAAGGATCTTGTTGATACCTCTACAGGTGAACTTATAAGCCAGGCCAATGAGTTGATTACAGCTGAGACGCTGGAAAAAATCATTGAAGCCGGCTATGAAAGTATCGAAACAATCTATACCAACGATATTGACTGTGGTCCATTCATATCAGAGACCCTTCGGCTCGATAGCACCACATCCGCGCTGGAGGCAATGGTTGAAATTTATCGCATGATGCGCCCAGGTGAACCGCCAACCAAAGAAGCAGCCCAGGCTCTGTTTACTAACCTGTTTTTCAATATTGATCGCTATGACCTGTCGGCTGTTGGTCGCATGAAGTTCAATCGTCGCCTTGGCCGCGAGAACGACGAAGGTCCAGGCATCCTGAGCCAACAAGATATCATTGAAGTCATGCAAACCCTGGTGGCGTTAAAAAACGGACGGGGTGATGTTGATGACATTGATAATCTGGGAAATCGACGCGTACGCTCAGTCGGTGAGCTGGTTGAGAATCAATTTCGCATCGGTTTGGTTCGAGTTGAACGCGCCGTTCGTGAACGTTTATCTTTAGCGGAGTCGGATGGTTTGACACCCCAGGATCTTATTAATGCCAAGCCAGTCTCTGCAGTAATACGGGAATTTTTCGGTTCCAGTCAGTTATCCCAATTTATGGATCAGACCAATCCGTTGTCGGAAGTTACCCACAAGCGTCGGGTATCTGCATTGGGCCCCGGTGGTTTAACCCGTGAGAGAGCCGGTTTTGAAGTTCGTGACGTGCACTCGACACACTATGGTCGCGTCTGTCCTATTGAGACCCCTGAAGGTCCAAATATTGGACTGATTAATTCTCTTGCTGTATTTGCTCGTACCAACGAGTATGGTTTTCTTGAGACACCATATCGAAAGGTGGTGGATGCACAGATTACAGACGAAGTGCACTACCTCTCTGCGATTGAAGAAAACAAGTTTGTTATCGCCCAGGCAAATGCCGCGATGGACAGTAATAACAAGTTGCAGGACGATCTGGTGAACTGTCGTTATAAAAACGAAACCACCCTGTCTAATCCTGATCAGATTGACTATATAGATATTGCACCTTCCCAAATCGTTTCGGTAGCGGCATCAATCATTCCCTTCCTGGAACATGATGACGCAAATCGTGCATTGATGGGATCAAATATGCAACGTCAGGCAGTACCTGTGCTGGAAGCTGAAAAGCCTCTAGTGGGTACTGGTATGGAACGTCGTGTAGCGATGGATTCTGGTGTTGTCGTATTGGCCAAGCGCGGTGGTGTGGTCATCTCCGTAGATTCCGGTCGTATAGTTGTTAAGGTTAATGATAACGAAGCCGGCGATGGTGATTCTGGTGTTGATATCTACACCTTGACCAAATACACCCGCTCGAATCAGAACACCACCATTAATCAGCGTCCATTGGTAAAGGTTGGGGATAACATCCGTGCGCGAGACGTGATGGCAGATGGTCCTTCAACGGATACTGGTGAACTAGCGCTTGGTAGAAACGTTTTAGTGGCATTCATGCCATGGAATGGTTACAACTTCGAAGACTCGATTTTGATTTCCGAAAATCTAGTTAAAAACGACATATTTACCTCAATCCATATAGAGGAATTAACCTGTGTCGCACGTGATACCAAACTAGGTTCTGAAGAAATTACCAGAGACATACCAAATGTTGGTGAGTCTGCGCTGGCTAAATTGGACGAGTCCGGCATTGTATATGTAGGTGCAGAAGTTGAACCTAAGGACATCTTGATTGGTAAGGTTACACCGAAGGGCGAAACCCAGCTGACTCCAGAGGAGAAACTACTGCGTGCCATCTTTGGTGAAAAAGCCTCTGACGTTAAAGATACCTCATTGCGCATGCCTACAGGTATGAGCGGTACGGTTATCAATGTGCAGGTATTTACACGTGATGGTGTAGAGAAAGATGCCCGAGCACTATCTAATGAAGCGGAAGAATTGTCCCGCATCCGAAAGGATCTGGATGATCAGTTTAGAATAGTAGAAAGTGATGCCTATGACCGCCTAGAACGGTTACTGATTTCTCAGGTAGCGGAAGGTGGCCCAAATGGGTTGAGTGCCGGAGCAACGGTCGATCAGGAGTATCTTGCACAAGTAAATCGTCGACATTGGTCAGAGATTCGCTTACGTGATGAAGATGCTAACCTCGCTTTGGAGCAAATTCGCAACGGTGTCGAAATTCAACGACGTCAGTTTGATGAATTGTTCCAGGAAAAACAACAGAAGTTGGAAGCCGGCGATGATCTAGCACCTGGTGTCATGAAAATGGTTAAGGTGTTTGTTGCGGTTAAGCGCCGTTTGCAGCCTGGTGACAAGATGGCCGGTCGTCATGGTAATAAAGGTGTTATCTCGAAGATCGTGCCAGTTGAAGATATGCCTTTTCAGGCCGATGGTACAGCAGTGGACATCGTATTGAACCCTCTTGGTGTACCTTCTCGTATGAATGTAGGTCAGGTTTTGGAAACTCATCTGGGCTGGGCAGCGCGTGGTCTCGGTGACAAGATTAATCGCATGCTTAAAGAACAGAAAAAAGTTGGAGATCTGCGAAAATTCCTCAACAAGGTCTATAACACGACTGGACGTAAAGAAGATCTAGATCAATTTACGGATGAAGAAATATTTGAGTTGTCCCGTAATTTGCGTAAGGGCGTGCCGATGGCTACACCAGTATTTGATGGTGCATCGGAAAAAGAAATCAAAGGTATGCTGAAGCTTGCCGACTTGCCAGAGAGTGGTCAGATTCAGCTCTATGACGGTCGCACAGGTGATGCATTTGATCGTGAGGTAACCGTTGGTTACATGTATGTGCTGAAATTGAACCATCTGGTCGATGACAAGATGCATGCTCGATCTACTGGTCCTTACAGTTTGATCACCCAGCAACCATTGGGTGGTAAAGCACAGTTTGGTGGGCAGCGATTCGGTGAGATGGAAGTATGGGCTCTGGAAGCTTACGGTGCTGCCTATACTTTGCAGGAAATGCTAACAGTGAAATCTGATGATGTTCCAGGTCGTACTAAGATTTACGAAAACATTGTCAAAGGTGATCAACGTATGGAAGCCGGTATACCGGAGTCATTCAACGTACTGGTCAAGGAGATTCGCTCCCTCGGGTTGAACATAGAGATGTTGGAAAACAAATCCTGATATCCATCTACCCCTGAACCAATACACCTATATTTGAGGTAATACGATGAGAGATTTATTCAGCCTGTACAGTCGAAAGGGCGAAGCGGAACAGGATTTCGATTCCATTCGAATTGGTATCGCGTCACCAGAGAAGATTCGTTCCTGGTCTTTCGGTGAGGTTAAGAAGCCTGAAACTATCAACTACCGAACTTTTAAGCCGGAACGGGATGGCCTGTTTTGTGCCAAGTTATTTGGCCCGGTTAGTGATTATGAGTGCCTGTGTGGTAAATACAAACGTCTTAAACACCGCGGTGTTATCTGCGAGAAGTGCGGCGTTGAAGTAACCCTGTCGAAAGTGCGTCGTGAACGTATGGGCCATATTGAGCTTGCCAGCCCAATTGCGCATATCTGGTTTCTGAAGTCATTGCCGTCCCGACTTGGTTTGTTGTTGGACATGACGGTTCGAGAAATCGAGCGAGTGCTGTATTTCGAGGCCTATGTGGTCATCGACCCGGGTCTGACCACTCTTGAGATTGGCTCTCTACTGACTGAAGATGGTTACTTTGAAGCCATTGAGCAATATGGCGCTGAATTTGATGCCCGTATGGGTGCTGAGGCGGTCAAAGACTTGCTCATTGGACTGGAGTTGATAGAAATTGCTGCGACTCTGCGAGAAGAGCTTGCAGGCACCAATTCAGAAACCAAGAAAAAGAAACTCACCAAACGACTCCGTGTTGTTGAGGCCTTCATTAAGTCTGGTAATAAGCCAGAATGGATGATTATGGATGTCATGCCGGTTTTGCCACCGGATCTACGTCCTCTTGTGCCACTTGATGGTGGTCGGTTTGCCACCTCGGATTTGAATGATCTATATCGTCGCGTAATCAACCGAAATAATCGTTTACGTCGCCTGTTGGATTTAAATGCGCCAGACATTATCGTTCGCAATGAGAAGCGTATGTTGCAGGAAGCCTGTGATGCATTATTGGATAATGGTCGTCGTGGTAAGGCTGTAACTGGACCTAACAAACGTCAGCTTAAATCTCTTGCTGATATGATCAAAGGTAAACAGGGGCGTTTCCGTCAAAACTTGCTCGGTAAACGTGTCGACTACTCTGGTCGTTCTGTTATCGTTGTTGGTCCAACCTTGAAACTGCATCAATGTGGTTTGCCAAAGAAAATGGCTCTGGAATTATTCAAGCCATTTATATTCAGCAAACTGGAATTGCGAGCTTTGGCTACTACCATTAAGCAAGCCAAGAAAATGGTGGATTCAGAAGAGCCCGTGGTATGGGATATTCTGGAGGAAGTTATCCGCGAGCACCCTGTAATGCTAAACCGGGCGCCGACTTTACATAGATTGGGAATCCAGGCTTTTGAGCCGGTCTTGGTTGAGGGTAAGGCAATTCAGCTTCATCCGTTGGTCTGCACTCCATATAATGCTGACTTTGACGGCGATCAGATGGCAGTGCATGTGCCATTGTCCGTGGAAGCGCAGTTAGAAGCCCGCTCATTGATGATGTCATCAAACAATATTTTGTCGCCAGCCAATGGTGAGCCAATTATTGTTCCCTCTCAAGATATCGTTTTGGGTCTGTATTATATGACTCGCGATAAGATCAATTCTCTTGGAGAAGGTAAGGCCTTTGCAGATATTGAAGAAGTGCGACGAGCCTATGAAGTGGGCGCCGTATCTTTACATGCGAAGATTAAAGCGCGTATTACCGAGTGTCAGGTCGATCTAGAAGGTAACAAGAAAAGAGTTACCAGTATTATAGATACAACGGTTGGGCGCGCTTTGATGGCTGAAATATTGCCCGATGGAATGCCCTTTAGTGCATTGAATCGTGTAATGAGCAAAAAGGCTATATCTGGTGTAATCAATGAGTGTTATCGCAATGTTGGCCTCAAGGAAACGGTAATTTTTGCAGATCAACTGATGTACACCGGTTTCTCGATGGCCGCACGTTCCGGTGTTTCCATCGGTGTGAATGACATGGCGATTCCTGATAGTAAGGAAGGTATGCTGAACAAAGCTGAGAATGAAGTGAAGAATATTCAGGATCAGTATGCGTCAGGTTTGCTGACTGATGGTGAGCGTTATAACAAGGTTGTTGATATTTGGACTCACGCAAGTGATGCCGTAGCCAATTCCATGATGGCGGAATTGAAAATTGATAAAGTCATTAATGCTGAGGGCGTCGAAGTAGACCAGGAATCTTTTAATTCTATCTATATGATGGCCGACTCCGGTGCTCGTGGTAGTCACGCGCAGATACGTCAGCTAGCTGGTATGCGTGGATTGATGGCCAAACCTGACGGTTCTATTATTGAGACGCCAATTACTGCCAACTTCCGTGAAGGCTTAAACGTACTGCAGTACTTTATATCCACTCATGGTGCACGTAAGGGTCTAGCCGATACGGCTTTGAAAACTGCTAACTCTGGTTACCTTACCCGTCGATTGGTTGATGTTTGCCAGGATTTGGTTGTCACCATCGATGATTGCGGCACCGAAGAAGGTATTGAGCGTGAAGCTATTGTGCAGGGTGGTGAGGTTGTAATCCCGCTGCGCGATAGAATACTGGGTCGAGTAGTGACCCGAAATGTTCATAGCCCTGCTGACGACAGTGTAATAATTGCCGAAGGCGAATTGTTGGCAGAAGAGCAAATCGAGGTGCTAGAAGAGCATAATATTAACAACATCCACGTTCGTTCACCGGTAACCTGCGCTGCGCGATATGGTATCTGTGCCGCTTGTTACGGTAGAGATCTCGGCCGCGGTCATTTGGTCAATAAGGGTGAAGCGGTTGGTGTAATTGCAGCACAAAGTATTGGCGAGCCAGGCACGCAGCTTACAATGCGTACGTTTCACATCGGTGGTGCCGCATCGAGGGCTGCAGCGGTTAGTAATATTGAAGTTAAGAATCAGGGCACAGTTACCTTCAACAAACTGAAATCGGTTATTAACCGAGACGGCAATAACGTAGCTGTATCCCGTTCTGGTGAATTGAGTATTCAGGATGTCCATGGCGTGGATCGTGAGCGATATAAAGTGCCTTACGGTGCAGTTATTTCGGTAAACAGCGGCGATAACGTGGAATCAGGCCAGATTGTTGCCAATTGGGATCCACACACTCATCCCATCGTAACTGAGGCTGGCGGTAAAATTTCCTTCACCGATATGGTCGAAGGAGTTTCGGTAACCCGTCAGGTTGATGAGTTAACTGGTCAGTCGATACTATCCGTGCTGGATTCCAAGTTGCGTCGTGGTAGTGCGCACGATATTCGGCCCACTGTCGGTGTGCTGGATGAAAAAGGTGAGCCTATTATGATCCCGGGAACGGTTATTCCCATTCGTTATCAGATTCCGCCTGGTGCTACCATCATGGTTGAAGACGGACAGGATGTGGGTTCCGGTACCATACTGGCAAGAATTCCTCAGGAATCCTCTAAAACCCGTGATATCACAGGTGGTTTGCCACGTGTTGCTGAATTGTTCGAGGCTCGCAAGAGTAAAGAGCCAGCTATTCTGGCGGGAATCTCTGGTGTGGTTTCCTTCGGTAAAGAAACCAAAGGTAAGCAACGTTTAGTTATAACCGCTCTAGATGGTGAGGTTATTGAGCATCTGATTCCGAAGATTCGACCTATCAACGTGTTTGAGGGTGAATCAGTGGAGCGTGGCGAGATGATTGTTGATGGTCCGCTGGTTGCTGAAGATGTGCTCGCGTTATTGGGTGTCGAAGAACTAACTAACTATATTGTTCACGAAGTTCAGGAGGTTTATCGTTTACAAGGTGTGAAGATCAACGATAAGCATATTGAGGTGATCGTCCGCCAAATGCTGCGAAAAGTTCGTGTTGTCGATGCCGGTGATTCAGTATTTCTACCAGGTGATCAAATCGATCGCTCGCGTGTGCTCGAAGAGAACGAACGCATTGTGGCGAAAGACGGTACGCCGATTGAGACAGCACCTGTGTTGCTCGGAATTACCAAAGCATCGCTCACCACTGATTCGTTCATATCGGCTGCATCCTTTCAGGAGACTACTAGAGTGCTCACTGAGGCCTCTATTAACGGTAAGGTGGACACCTTGCGCGGTTTGAAGGAGAACGTCATCGTGGGGCGCCTAGTGCCCGCAGGAACCGGACTGGCTTATCATGAAGAAAGAAAGCGCAGACGTAATGAAGTAGTTAGTGAAACCGATGAGCTAGAAGCTTTGTTGGGCGCAGCAGTCATGGAAGAAGATGTTGTGCGGGTTGAAACGGAAGAGGTTGCCTCTGCGTGACGGCCCTGGCCAGAAATGGTCAGAAAATGACTCTGCCAAACATATCAATTGTGTTTGGCAGAACCCTTGACAGGGGCGGTATTCGGGCATAGAATCGCCGCCCTTTGCGAATGAGCTGAACTTTGTTCGGCACCAATGGTAAATCTTTACAAACATGCCTACAATCAATCAGTTAGTCAGAAAGCCACGAATTAAGCAGGTGGTTAAATCAAACGTTCCTGCATTAGCAGCATGCCCGCAAAAGCGCGGAGTTTGCACTCGTGTTTATACAACTACTCCGAAGAAGCCTAATTCGGCGCTTCGAAAAGTGGCTCGTGTACGTCTAACCAATGGCTTTGAAGTGTCAACCTACATCGGTGGCGAAGGCCACAATTTGCAGGAGCACTCCGTAGTATTGATTCGAGGCGGTCGTGTTAAGGACTTACCTGGTGTTCGATACCACACTGTGCGAGGCGCCCTGGATACGTCCGGCGTCACTGAGCGTCGACAAGGGCGCTCGAAGTACGGAGCAAAACGACCTAAGTCCTGAGCTTAGGGTCGCGAGACCCCAGGCACAGACTTTGACCCCTACCTTCATTTGATAAACAGTGGGTCAGCTGCAAACGTAAGAAACAGGCCTGGTATAGGTCTGGACAATTTTGTTAAACCGTCAATTGAATCGGGGGCTTTGTTCGCCCTGGTTGAAGTGATGGTTTGCCTCGTTGAGAAATTATTTTAGTTTCTCGAAGTATTTTATTGAACTCTGACATAGACGGACTGGTGTAATGCCAAGAAGAAGAGAAGTACCCAAACGCGAAATACTGCCTGATCCTAAGTTCCATGATCTGACAGTTGCGAAATTTGTAAATATTCTGATGTGTGATGGCAAGAAGTCCATCGCCGAGCAGATTCTTTATCGTGCACTCGACATCATTAAGGATCGTGGTACCGAGGAGCCTTTGGAGTTGTTTAATGGCGCACTTGATGCAGTGAGCCCTGTGGTAGAGGTTAAGAGTCGACGCGTTGGTGGTGCCACCTATCAGGTGCCAGTAGAAGTACGTCCCTCACGCCGCTCTGCGCTAGCCATGCGTTGGTTGGTAGATGCTGCGCGAAAACGCAGTGAGAAATCTATGGCGGCACGCCTGGCTGGTGAATTGATGGATGCTTCAGAAAGTCGTGGTGGTGCAGCTCGCAAGAAAGATGAGACTCATCGCATGGCGGAAGCCAATAAAGCGTTCTCTCATTACCGTTTCTAACCAATACCTAATCTAAAGAGAATCTGACAGTGGCCCGTACAACCCCATTAGAGCGTTATCGAAATATCGGTATCATGGCTCATATTGATGCGGGAAAAACTACTACTACTGAGCGCATTCTTTTTTATACCGGCATTTCCCATAAAATTGGTGAAGTGCACGATGGTGCAGCCGTTATGGACTGGATGGAGCAAGAGCAGGAGCGTGGTATTACCATTACTTCTGCAGCGACTACCTGTTTTTGGCGTGGTATGGATGGTTCTTTCGAAGAGCATCGCATTAATATTATAGACACTCCTGGCCACGTGGATTTCACCATAGAAGTTGAGCGCAGTTTGCGCGTGCTTGATGGTGCTTGTGCTGTTTTTTGCGCAGTCGGCGGTGTTGAGCCGCAATCCGAGACCGTTTGGCGTCAAGCCGATAAGTACAATGTGCCTCGCATGGCATTTGTAAATAAAATGGATCGTGTTGGTGCAGACTTTATGCGTGTCGTTGAGCAAATCAAATCAAGACTCGGTGGCAATCCCGTTGTTATGCAGGTTCCAATTGGTTCCGAAGAAACATTTGAAGGGGTTATTGATCTAGTCAAGATGAAGGCGATTTACTGGGATGAAGCGTCTAAGGGTACTAAGTACGAAGAGCGCGAAATTCCAGAATCTTATCTTGTTCAGTGCGAAGAATTGCGCGAAAAACTTGTCGAAGCTGCAGCGGAAGCTGATGAGCTCATCATGGAGCGTTATCTTGAAGGTGATGAGCTTGGTGTGGAGGAAATCAAGGCAGGACTTCGCAGTCGTACACTGAACAATGCAATTGTGCCGGTTTTTTGTGGCAGTGCTTTTAAGAATAAAGGCGTGCAGGCAATGCTGGATGCGATTATTGACTACATGCCCAATCCCACCGAGGTGCCAGCAATTCGCGGCATGTTGGAAGATGGCGTGACTGAAGCAGAAAGGCTGTCCAGTGATGATGAACCTTTCGCCGCGTTAGGCTTCAAAATCATGACCGATTCATTTGTTGGTCAGTTAGTGTTTTTCCGGGTTTATTCTGGCGTTCTGAAAGCTGGTGATAGCGTTTACAATTCAGCCAAAGGAAAGAAGGAGCGCATTGGTCGCATCCTGCAAATGCACGCAAATGACCGTGCCGAGCTTAAAGAGGTTCGAGCGGGTGAGATTGCTGCAGCAGTTGGTTTGAAGAATATTACAACAGGTGATACGTTATGTGATCCCTCGAGTGTAATTACTCTTGAACGTATGGAGTTTCCAGAACCTGTTATTGCTCAGGCCGTTGAGCCTAAAACTAAGGTTGATCAGGAAAAGCTCGGTCTTGCTTTATCCAAGCTGGCTCAGGAAGATCCGTCCTTCCGGGTGACAAGTGATGAAGAGTCAGGCCAGACAATCATCGCTGGCATGGGCGAGCTCCACCTTGAAATAATCATTGATCGTTTAAAGCGTGAATTTAAGGTAGATGCCAATGTTGGCACACCGCAAGTTGCTTATAGAGAATCGATTACTCGTGTGGTCGAGCAAGAACATAAATATGCCAAACAAACAGGTGGCCGTGGTCAGTTTGGTCATGTGCATATTCGAATGGAACCGCAGGAACGCGGTGCGGGCTTTGAGTTCGTAGATGAAATTAAAGGCGGTGCTATACCGCGAGAGTATATTCCCGCTGTAGAAAAGGGTATTAAGGATGCAATGCGGGCGGGTGTGATTGCCGGTTATCCTGTAGTTGATGTCAAAGTAAGTCTGTTTTTCGGTTCTTATCACGATGTTGACTCTTCTGAGCATGCTTTCAGAGCTGCGGCAATTCAGGCTTTTCGTGAAGGTGCTTCACGCGCCATGCCAGTTTTGCTAGAACCAGTAATGAGCGTTGAAATTGTAACGCCGGAAGATTATATGGGCAGCGTTAACGGCGATTTAAGCTCACGTCGTGGAATTATTTTGGCTATGGACGATGTTCCGGCCGGTAAAATAGTAAAGGCTGAAGTGCCTTTGTCAAAAATGTTTGGATATGCCACCAGTTTGCGATCTGCTACTCAGGGTAGGGCCACATACAGTATGGAATTTACAAAGTATGCCCCAGCCCCGGTAAATGTCACAGACGGTGTCATGCGTAAAGCAAGTTAGTTTTTTCGAATTATTTAGTTAAGAATTTATAAACGAGGTCATATTCCGTGTCTAAGGTTAAATTTGAAAGATCGAAGCCGCATGTAAATGTAGGGACGATAGGTCATGTGGATCATGGTAAGACGACATTAACGGCGGCAATGACGCGCGTTTTGTCGGCAAAGTTTGGCGGTGAAGTAAAAGCGTTTGATCAAATAGACAATGCACCGGAAGAGCGCGAGCGTGGCATAACTATCGCAACCGCCCACGTAGAGTATGAGACGGAAGCGCGTCACTATGCTCACGTGGATTGTCCAGGGCATGCGGATTATGTAAAGAACATGATCACAGGTGCTGCGCAAATGGACGGA